>JBAZZO010000007.1 GCA_041658765.1 Coriobacteriia bacterium
ACCTTCATCGGGATGACAGTCATGAACGGCGGGACCATAGAGACGAGGAAGGCGGGGACAGCCAGCAGAAGCGAGAAGATGAACAGCGTGCGCTGGCGGGCGGTGTGCGCCTGCTGCGCGAGACGCTGGGCATCCTCGCCGGGAGCCGCCTTCTTCTCGATGTGCTCGAACTTGGGGATGGCGCCGTATCCGGCCTTCTTGACGGCCGTGATGATGTCGTCGACGGATACGACGGCCGGGTCGAAGTCGACCGAGGCGGTCTCGGTGGCGAGGTTGACGGAGGCCTTGGCGATGCCCGGCATCCGCGAGAGCGTCTTCTCGACGACCGCGGAGCACGACGCGCACGTCATGCCGGTGATGGCGAAGGTGACGTGCCCGCCGGGAGCCGACGTCCCGGCCACCGCCATCTCGACGGCGCCGTAGCCGGCACTCTCCACGGCCTTCACGATCGCGGCGGCATCGATCTCACGCGCATCGAACCTCACGGACAGTCTCTCGGAGGCGAGATTGACGCTCGCATCGTGCACTCCGGGCTGCTTAGCGAGGGTCTTCTCGATCACGGCCGCGCAAGACGCGCACGTCATCCCTGTGATTGCGAAGACGGCATCCACGTCCTCCTCCGGTTCGGACATCATGCGCCCATCCGCCTCCCCCTCTCGTCGGACCGCGAAACCTCACGCCGCACAACGTCAGCGAAGGACGAGCGTTCCGAAGACCATCTCCATACCGCACGAGAACCGGTGCTCCCCCGCAGGTAGGGCCGGGAGGCGCACCACGGCTCCGCCGGCCGTCAGGTCGCGCCGAACATCGAGATCGGGGAAGACGACCTCCGCGAGACAGCCGCTACCTTGGCCGAAGATGATCTCGATCGGAACGCCCGCGACCGCGATGATGCGGTCCGGGACGAACGCACCGCCCGACAAGTCCACCTCGACGCGCTGCACGTCCCCGCTTCGCACCGTCGCTCGCTCGACCGTCGGCCCGGAAGATCCCGCGCAGCAGGCGCACGCGGTCCCGGCGGCTACGGACGTCGCGGCGGCGAGTGGCGCCGCGGCATTCGAGGAAGCGATCGAACCCGAGGATGCGTACGCGTAAGAGGTGAAGAACGCGAGAACCACCAACGCCCCCACGAGGACGTATCGCGTCGCGTGAGGTGTAGGGCCCGCGGTCCGCGTCACTCTGCACCCGTCGTGTCGTAGCCCGCGGAGCGGATCTCGGTCACGATGCGGTCGACCGTCACGACATCGGGATCGTATACGACCTCGGTGACGCCGGTCCGGAAGTCGGCGCGAGCCTCGGACACGCCGTCGAGATCCTCGAGCGACATCTGGATGAGCATCGAGCAGGAGGGACAGTGCATCCCGGTCGTCACAAGCTTCACGCTCTCAGACGCGGCCATGTTCGACTCCTTCCGAAGAACCTTGAGGCCAGGCCGTCCCGTTCGGGAGCGGCAGACGTGCCATCCGCATTTTAGCGAAGGCTATGCCGGTATTACCCATCTCGAGGATCCGAATCGCATCGCGAAGGTTCGTCTCGCGACTCACCTCGAGGATCCGCCCCCGAAGAACAACCCGAGCGCGATCGCCAGGACCAGCGCCGCGACGATCAGGAGGGCCTCCACGGGAGTGAAGCCGAGGACCACCCCGACGGAACTCCAGCGTGACAGACGCCAAGCCGCGAAGCCCGCCACCAGTAGCGCGAGCGCGACGGCCACATAGACCGGCGGGACCCGCGCCGCGCCTCCGGAGCCCGCCACGAGGCGCCCGGACATCATCCCCATGCCACACGTGAGAGTGTACGAGCCCGCCTTCGCGGGAGGAAGGATCACCGAGGTCTTCGAGAACGGAGCGAGATCGACCAGGACACCGAGCCGCGGAACCGCGAGTTGAGACGAACAGCTGTCGTCCTCCTGCCGGTCGACGACCAGCCGCACCTCGCGCCCGACAGGGATCCGCACCGTGTCGGGCTCGAAACGCGTGTTTTGAATGACCAGGTCCACTTCGGCCATACCGTCCGCGGCGTCGCGTACGGCCGAGCTCCCAGAGGAGTCCGCACCGCCCGCGACGGAGTTCCAAACGCTCCGGAGCGTCATCGGCGAACCGGCGAGCATGGCTCCCCGGTCGAGCATCACCACTCCGAGGATCATGACGACGACTGCGGCCGCGATCAGCATGCGCCGCTTCAGCACCTCGCCGAAAGCGCTCGAAGCGGCTCCGAAGGCGAACATGAGCGGCGCGGTGCCGAGGCCGAAACCGAGCATCGCCACAGCTCCCCGAGCGGGGGAACCCGTCCCGGCCGCGTAGAGCTGCGCCGCCTGGAGCGGTCCGCAGGGCATGAGCCCTGTGAGAAGCCCGAAGAGTGCGGGAGTGAGAAGCCGGACGCCACCCGTGGCGGCTTCGGACCGCGCACGCCGCCGCACGTTCGCCACCGCGGAAGTGAGAAACCTCGGCGGACGCAGTGCGAACGCGCGCAGCGCTGGGAATCGGCCGGTCATCTGCAGGCCGAGGAGCACCATGAACGCGCCGGCCCCGATCGTCACCCACCCTCGGACACCGCGCAGGTCGAAGGCGGCTCCGATCGCTCCGAGCGTGAGTCCCACGAGAACGTAGCTGAGGATCTTCGCCGCCTGGTAGGCCGCGTGCGGAGCCAGCCTCTCGCGAAGCCCGTGCTCGGGACCGCCACTCCCGACGGAGTACGTGACCACCAGGGTGCCGCACATCGCCACGCAGTGCACACTGGTGAGGAGGCCGGTCAGGAACATGGGGACGAAGTCCACGTCCTCACCCCGGCCGGCGGCGGTGCATCCCCCGGGGGATCACGACAGATCCGGTGTCACGTCCACGGAGACGCCGGGCATCGCATCGAGCATGCGACCGCAATACGGGCAGAGTCGCCACTCCCCCATGACCGTCTTGCCGCACGCGGAACACGGCCGTGCTCGCAAGTGGGGCTCCTCGCCGCTCTCCTGCTGCCTCGGCTGAACGGAGAGGGTCCACGCCACGGCACCCAGGACGACGGCTGCGAGCAGCGGGATCGTCCAACCGAACGGAACGGCCGCGGTCGAGCCCGAGGATCCTTGATCCGAGTTCGCGAAGGTGAGAACGACCATCAGCGCGGCTACGACTAGGAACCCACCCGTTATCGCGAGGAATATACGCCCGGTTCTCGTGCGGGTCATGACTATGCTCCAGGTACGGGACGACACACGCTAGCCGTGTTCGGATGCAAGGCATATGCCAAGAAAAAGGCTTCGGCATAGCCTCACAACCCGAAACGCGCCATGCGCGCTTCCAGCGTCTTCGTCGTCAATCCGAGCAGCTTCGCGGCCTTGGGCACGCTCCCGCCAGCGCGATCGAGCGCCTGCCTGACGAGTCCGAGTTCGACCTCCTCGATGTCACATCCTTCCTCCGGAAGGCGGAAGGATGTGCTGACCGCGGTCGAACCCGAGATCCCCGCGCGGACCTCGGCGGGCAGGTCGTCGACCCCGATCTCATCCCCATGCGACAGGATGACGACCCGCTCGATCGTGTTCTCGAGCTCGCGGATGTTGCCCGGCCATTGATATGCGGCGAGAAGGCCCATCGCGTCCGCGGAGATCGTCTTCACACCGGCGTTCAACTTGTCGAGGAAGTGCGCGACGAGTCTCGGGATGTCCCCCGCTCGCTGCCGCAGCGGCGGCAAGGTCACCGGCACGACGTTGAGCCGATAGAAGAGGTCCTCGCGGAACACACCGTCCGCGATGAGCTGTTGAAGGTCCTGGTTGGTCGCCGCGATGACGCGAACGTCCACCTCGATGCTTCGAGTCCCTCCGAGGCGTTCGAAGACCCGCTCCTGCAGCACTCGAAGGAGCTTCACCTGAACGGCCATGGTGATGTCGCCGATCTCGTCGAGGAAGATGGTCCCGCCGTTGGCCATCTCGAAGCGTCCCGGCTTGGCGTTGGTCGCGCCCGTGAACGCGCCCTTCTCGTAACCGAACAGCTCGCTCTCGAGCAACGTCTCGGGCAACGCCCCCGCACTGATCGACACGAACGCCCTGCCGCCACGCGGCGACAGCTGGTGGATCGCGCGCGCAACGAGCTCCTTCCCCGTCCCGGACTCCCCGTACACCATGACGGTGGCGTTCGTCGGAGCGACCTTGCGCACGGTGTCGAGCACCTCCAGCATGCAGGGGTCGGCGGCGACGATGCCCTCGATGTCGTACTCGCGACTCAACTCCTCACGAAGGCGAGTGACCTCCTCGGCGAGCTCGCTCACCTTCACGGCCCGCTCGAGGGCGATCTTGAGTTCCTCGAGATCGAACGGCTTGGTGAGGTACTCGGTCGCCCCGGCCTTCACGGCCTCGACCGCCGTGGCGACGTTGCCGTGCGCGGTGAGCATGATCACGGGGAACGCGAGTCCTTTGGCCCGTACACGACGGAGGACCTCCATGCCGTCGGGCGCCGGCATCTTGTGGTCGAGGATGAGGACGTCTGGGACCTGATCGGCGATGGAGGAGAGCGCCTCCTTCCCATCAGCCGCCTCGACCACCTCGTACCCCTCCGAGGTCAGCGACTGGGCGAGCACCCAGCGCATGTTCTTCTCGTCGTCGGCGATGAGGATGCGCTTGCGGATCACCGTCTGCCTCCAGATCTTCCGTCGTCCATCATCGGCAGCGAGACCGTGAAGACGGTCCCCGCGCCACCAGCACTCTCCACCTCGATATGCCCATCGTGATCGTCCACGATACGATGGACGATAGTGAGCCCGAGTCCGGTCCCCGCGTCTCGCGTCGAGTAGAACGGGTCGAAGACCTTCCCTACGCCCTCTTCGGGAATGCCGGGCCCGTCGTCGGCGACGCGGATCACGACGTAGCCCTCACCCTCCATCGTCTCCAGAGTGAGCGTGCCCCCGGTCTCTTCCATCGCCTGGACCGCATTCGAGACCAGATTCACGAAGACCTGCTTCAGTTGGTCGGGGTCGGCACTCACCTTGGGCAACCCGTCAGCGAGACGCTCGGATATCTCGACACGGCTGCGCGTCGCGAACTGCCTCGTGAAGAGTACGACATCGCGCACCACATCGTTCACGTCGGTCGGAAGCATCGTCGGCGTGCTCGGACGCCCGAAGTCGAGCAAGGCCTTGATGACCCGGTCGAGCCGGTCGATCTCCTGCTTGATGACCCCGAGAGCCTCCGCGGCGCGATCGTTGTCGGTCCCCCTCTCCTCGAGGAGCTGGACCGAGGCGCGGATGATCCCGAGCGGGTTGCGTACCTCGTGCGCGACACCGGCCGTGAGCTCACCCATCGCCGCGAGACGGTCCGCGCGTATGAGCTGCTCGGTGAGAGCCTTCACCTCCGAGACGTCCTCGAGGGTGACCACGGCGCCCAGGATGTGTCCCGACACGTCGCGCATGCGCGAGGCCGAGGCCTGGACGTGGACGGTCCTGCCCTCCTTCGTCACGAGTTGGAGGTCTCGCATGGTCTTCGGAAGCCGGCCATCGAGCACCTTCGTGACATCCGCGCCGAGGCCGCCGTCGTCGCGGAAGAGACTCCTGACGGGCTTCGGGACCATGTCGACCTCGTGCATCCCGAGCATGCGCTCGGCGGCGGGATTCGCTGTGGCGACGGACCCGTCGGGTCCCATGGTGATGACCCCCGAGGTGATGGAGCGCAGGATCGACTGGGTGTAGTCCTGGACGTTGATGACCTGGATCGCGCGCTCTTCCAGCTTCCGATACGCGTCCTCGAGCTTGATGGAGACCTGTCGCAGGTCGTTGGTCCGATACTCCTCCATGTCGCGAAGCCACCCGAAGAGGACTCCCACGACGACGTACATCACGATCTCGTAGAGGTTGTCGATGTGTGCCCCGAAGAGA
The DNA here is from genome assembly GCA_041658765.1 of Coriobacteriia bacterium. Classification (NCBI taxonomy): domain Bacteria; kingdom Bacillati; phylum Actinomycetota; class Coriobacteriia; species Coriobacteriia bacterium. The sequence goes on from JBAZZO010000007.1 coordinate 5,854, forward strand.
CCCCCGAGGCTCAGTTCCGCATGAGGCGCGAACAGCAACGCGGCGGCGGCGGACGTCGCTAGCCCGCCGCGCCGCCCGAACACGAATGCGGCATAGAGTATCGGTAGGTAGTAGAGCCTCCGGTAGAGCTCGTGAAGCACCATAGTGGTGCTCCCCGCCCCCGTGTACAGGTGCAGCACGGTGATGATCGCCAGCATCGCCACGACCGCGACGACGTCGCGGATCCTTACGGCACGCGAGGTCCCGGTCCCGGGTATCTGGGCGAACCCACGGCGCGCGGTCACGGCCGCCGCCTCCCCGCGGGCGTCATCGACGCCTCCGGGCCCAGGACGGCTCGATGCCGAGTTCCTCCCGGTACTTGGCGACCGTCCGACGAGCGACCGTGACCCCCTCACAGATGAGGATGTCTGCGAGCTTCTGATCGCTAACGGGCCGGTCGGGGTCCTCGTCACGCAGGATCTCGCGCAACCGGGTCTTGACGCTCGTCGCGGCGAGGTCCATCCCCGAGGAAGTGCGGTAGCCTCCAGAGAAGAAGTGCTTCAACTCGAACAGACCGTACGGCGTCGCCAGGTACTTCCCGGTGACGCCCCGACTCACCGTCGAGAGGTGCACGCCGAGGTCGACCGCGACGTCTTCGAGGCGCAGGGGCCGCAGCGGGCCGTGGCCGTCCTCGAAGAACTCCGACTGCGCCTCGAGGATCAGCTGCGCGATGCGGCTCACGGTGTCCTTTCGCCGGTCCACATTGCGGATGAACATCTCCGCCGACCGGATGCGATCCTTGAGGTACTTGCGGGTCGCGCCGTCCACCTTCGAATCGGACCGAAGCATCGAACGGTACCGCGAACTCACGCGCAGGACCGGCACCGCATCGGAGTTCGACATGACCACCCAGTCGTCACCGAAGCGGCGCAGCGTGACGTCCGGCACGATGTAGCTCGGCGCCGGCCCGGGCGAGAACGCGCCCGCCGGCCGGGGATTGAGCAAGCGCAGGGTCCCCACGGCGCGACGGACCTCCGCTTCATCGCTATGGAGTGCGCGGGCGATCTTGCGGAAGTGGTTCGCGGCCACGTCGTCGAGGTGGCCAGCGATGATCGCATCCAAGAGCGGATCGTCGATCCCGAGGTACTCCATCTGTATTCGCAGCGCCTCGCGCAGATCACGTGCACCGACGCCCGGCGGGTCGAGCTGCTGCACTACGCTCAGGCCGGCCTCGGCCTCATCGAGCGTGACATCGGCGAGCGCCGCTACCTCGTCGAAGTCGCCCACGAAGAACCCGTCGTCGTCGAGCGAGCCGACCACGGCCCGTGCGGCACGTGCGACCGGGTCGCTGACGTCGAGCATCCCGATCTGGTCCAGCAAGTGGTCGCTGAAGGTCAGGACGCCACCCACGAACTCCTCGGCGTTGATCTCCTCGGCGTTGGGATCTCGCGGCACGACCGGATCCATGCTGTCGAGATCCTCATACTGGTCGAGCCACTCGTCCCACGCCCGGTCTTCGACCTCGCCGTCGGCCCGCTCCTCAGGCTCCTCGATCTCCCCAGGCTCATCCTCGAACTCCTCGACCTCCAGGGTCGGGTTCTCGAGAAGCTCCTGCTCGACGAGGACCTTCAGTTCGGTCACCGGCATCGCAAGTATGCTCAGCCCCTGGTAGACCTGGGGCGAGAGAGTCACCCGCTGTCGCAGCTCGGGACGCTGGCTGAGTTCCATCGCGTGCCCGGACCCCCTTTGTGCGCCGCACTCGCGCGGGCGAGCGCGCTAGCAAAACTCGTACCACAGAGTATGTTCTCATGTCGCGAAGAACTGAAACACCCGTCCCGGCCTCGCAAGGCGCTCCCGACTCACCCCGCGGGGGGAACGCCCGACCCCCTGCCAGAGGCCTGTGCGAGCGTGATGGCCACGACGACCAGCGCTCCGCCCAGTACCTGCAGCCCCGTGAGCGACTCGTGCAACACCACGTAGGCGCCGATCCCCGCCAGCGCCGGTTCGAGCGTCGCCGTGATGGTCACCTTCGTCGCGTCTATGTGATGCAGCGCTGTCAGGTAGGCGACGAAAGGCAGGATCGTGCTCACCACAGCGATGAACACCACTGCCAAGAACGTGCTCGGTCGCATAAGGAGCGACACGACCTTCACGGGTCCGATGAAGAGAAGCCAGAAGATAGCCGCGGCGCCCAGACCGTAGGTGAGCAGGGTCCATGGAGAGAAGCGGCGCGCGGCGTACTTGCCCATCAGTGTGTAGAGCGCGAAGAAGACCGCGGACGCGAGACCCCAGGCGACTCCGGCAGGCGGTACCGGGCGCACCCCGCCCCCGATCGCGCCTGCGACGAGCGCGCACCCCGCCACCGAGAAGGCGACGGCCACGGGCAAGGACCACGAGAACCTCTCGCCGAGGAACGCCACCGAGACTCCCATGACGAGCACGGGAGCAAGGTACTCGAGCAGGATCGCCGTCGCCACTCCGGTGAGAGAAAGGGTCTTGAAATAGGTGAAATGCACCATGGCAAGACCCAAGACGCCGAACACCACGAAGAACGGAAGGTCACGCCAGGCGACACGCAGCGCGTCGCGACGGACGAAGGCCAGGGAGACGGCGAGGATCGCGAATGCGACGAGCGCCCTCGCGCCCGACAGGGCGATGGGGTCCACCGTGAGCCCGAGCGGAGGGACCGGCCAGCGCCGCGTCGTGGCGTCTAGCGGCGAGAAGAGCCATTTCGCGGTGAGACCGCCGGTAGCCCAGCACGCAGCGGCGAAGCCGGCGAGAAGGTAGCCCCTGAACCGGCCATCAGAAGAGGCCGGCATCGATCTCATGCGCCGTCTTCTGTCGCTGGTACTCGTCGAACGGCTCGAGGTGCGCGATGACGTCCACCACCTGTGCGAAGTGGTCGCAGACGGCCTTCTCGACGGCCTCCGCGACGGCGTGGCCAGCTCCTACGGTCGAGCCCGGATCGACCTGGACGTGCAGGTCGACATAGACCTCCCCCGCCGAACCTCGGGTACGCACGGAGTGACACCCGAGGACACCCTCTACGGTGTTCGCGACCTCGCAGACCTCCGCCACGTGTATGCGCGCCGTGTCGGAAAGCGTCTCGCCCGCCTGTTTGAAGACGCCCCAGGCCGCCCAGACGATGGCGCCGGCGACGAAGAGCGCGATCACCGGATCGGCCCAGGTGTAGGGCGTGAAGCGCGTTATGGCGAGCCCGACGATGACCCCGCAGCTGACGAAGACGTCGCTGGAGGTGTGATTCGCGTCGGCGACCAGTATCTCGCTGCCCAGCCTCCTGCCCACCCGACGCTCGTACGTCGTGATGCCGATGTTGACCACGAGTGTCGTGAACATGATCGCGAACGAGGTGAACGTCACCCGCGCCGGATCGCCCTGGTGCGTCAGCCGCTCCCACGCGGAACTGCCGACCCGCCATGCCGCCAGCAGCAGCATCGCCCCGATCACCGCGGAGGCGTAAGTCTCGTACTTGCCGTGACCGTACGGGTGGTCGCGGTCGGCCGGCCTGCCGGCCAGCCGCATCCCGACGAGCCCGATCACGTTCGAGGTGCCGTCGAACATCGAATGGAAACCGTCCGCCGTCATCGACACCGACCGGCTGAACAGGCCCCACGCGAGCTTCGCCGCAGCGACGCCCAGGTTCATGAACAGGATCACCCATAGCACGCGGCGGATCGAACGCACTCGCACGACGTCGTCCCCTTGGCCACGTCTGCTGTAACCCATCCACTCGCTCCGTTGTCTCCTATACCCCCAGGGGGTATGCTCACAAGGCAAGTCCCATTGTACGGCATGGACATACGCCGACAAGCACGCAAGACGTGGATGGAGGCACCAGCATGGTGCAGGATCGAAAGACCGCCGGAGTCTCCGGTGACTCTATCTCGACCGAAGCCGAGCGCAAGCGGATCGTCAATCGGCTCCGCCGCCTCGAGGGTCAGATCCGGGGAGTGCAGCAGATGGTGGAGTCGGGCAAGGAGTGCGAAGCCGTACTCACACAGGTCATGGCGGCGAAGTCCGCGCTCAACCAAGTGGGGATGCACATCATCGGCTACTCGATGAAGACGTGTCTGGCGTCCGACGGCGACAGGACGCGAGAAGAACTCATTGACGAAGCGATCGGGATCTTCATCAAGTACTCCGATTGCGTCCGCTAGATCCGTCTCACCGTGTCGCGCGATCTACGACGTCCACCACCAGCGCCTCAGCGAGACGCGCAGCGTCCTCGACGTCGGCCTCCGGGAAGAAACGGCTCGACAAGGTCGGCCTGACCACACCGACATGGACCTTGTCGTCCTTGACGAAGACACTCAACGTCACCGGCAGCAGTCTGACCTGAGAACCGGAACCCTGCTGCGGAAGAACGACCTCGTAGACGCGTAGAGGTCGGATCGGGAACCCCTTCGAGGCCAGCGTCACGTGCAGGTCTCGCTTGCGCACCACGCGCAACCCGGCCTCACGCGCAGCTTCCTCCAATGCGGCGGCGACCTCCTCGAAGTCCCCGCGACCCGCACGCGTGTACAGAAGTCCCATCTTCACCTCGCCAGACGGTTCGACCGTGCGACGGCGGACACAGCCCCACATCCTTCTATCCCAGCCCGAACTACTTCGCGATCACCAGGCAGCATCTCGCCACTCTCGGACTTGGCGAGCGTCGGCACACTCATCACACCATAGCGCACGGCTACCTCACGGGTATCATCGACGTTCGTCTTCACGGACTTGACTTCCGCTCCGGTGCTCCAGGCCCGCGGCATGGAGTGGTGAGACCGGAACGTATATGGTGGTGTCGCGAAGACCGCGAACGCGAAGGGGGGACGATGCCGACCGCGTACTGGGCGGGACTACTGTTCGGCCCGATCGCCGCCGGCTGCGCAGCCGTCGTCTTCCTCGCTTCCGGTTGGCGCGGTCGAACGCTCGCGCTCTCTGCGGGGCTCGCCGGGCTGTCGGCCGCGATCCTCGCGTTCATCCAGGCCACGCAGTCGTTCCACCGCACGGATGTCACGGTCGCGGTGGGTCTTCTAGCCATCGGGGCCTACTTCGGCGGCTGGCTCTTGGCGTCATCCGCCATGCCGGTACTTCTCGGTGCGCGAGGTATCGCCCCGCTCGGCGCACTCCCCGAAGGCGACGCGCTCGTCGACGTGATACTCCTCGCGGACGCCGAGCCCGAACGCTACCGGTTGTCGTACGTGGTCACGCTCCTGCAGGCTCTCACCGACTCCGGAGCGCTCGTGACGCCGGATGGCGCGTTGCCGATCCTGTACGTGTCGGAGCGGGCACGCTACACGGCGGTAGGCGGGACGAGCCCGTCGCGACCCGCATTCCGCGCTTTCGCCGAAGCGGTCCGCACGAAGCTCGCCAGCGAACCCGGCGTCGGCGAGATACGGATCGCGTGGTGTCGTGACGGGCGCGAGGGGCTCGCCACCGCAGTGCGCTCCGCCACCGCTGCCGGACGTCGGAGGGTGGCCATCCTCCCGGTCGAGATCGCCGACACGCATGCCTGCGATCACGAGCGCCGTCTGCTCGACGAACTCAAACCCGCCGAACGCGATGTCCGGACGACGTGGTCGCGGGCGCTCTGGGAGGAGACAGCCGTCGCGGACCTCGTCGCTCGCCGCGCCATGGCCGCCGCGAAGGGTTCCGATGTGGCGGAGACCGGGTTCGTCCTCGTCGGACACGGAGTGCCGCCCGAGTGGGACGAATCGCACCCCGCCGCCTCGGAACAGGAGACGTACTTCATCCAGCGCGTGCGGATGCTCCTCACCGACCGAGGGTATGCGGAGCAGAACGTGCGCGAGGCGTGGCTCGAGTGGCAGCTTCCCGATGTCACGGAATCCGTGCGTCACCTGGCAGCTCTCGGCTGCCGGCGTATCTGCGTGGTCCCGGCGACACTCCTTATGCCCAGCATCGCCCTCATGCTCGACGTCACGCGGTCGGTCGTCATGGCCCGCGTCGACGAGGCTGCGGTGGTGGAGGTGCTTCCCGCGTTGGGCGACGACCCGATCATCGTCGAGGTGGTCGCCGAGAGAGCACGCATCCTCATCGAGGAACTCGCCGGATGACTCAGCGGACGACCTTGCAGCGCTCCCAGTTCCAGGACTGTTGCCGTCTGATCTGCGGGTAGCGCAGCGCGTACCGCAGGGCGACGGAGAGGCCGCCTCGCGTGGATTCGGCGTGGGTCTCCAACTCGTCGATGCTGTGCCGCAGATCGGCCGCCGTGGTCCCCCGGAACAACGTGAAACCCGTGCCTATCGCCCGCAGCACGTGTGCGTCGGACCCGCCCGTCGCGGCTATGCCCTGTCCGCCGGAGAACGCCTTGGCGGCCAACCGGTTCGCGTAGATGAGGTACGGCGACGAGTTGTAGACCTCCAGCGCGTGGAACGCGAGATCGTTGACCGCCTTGCCGACGCTGTTGAGTCCGAACGGACCGAATGCCCGGTTGGCGAAAGGATGCGGTATCACGGCGATCCCACCCTGTCCCGCTATCCGCGCCACCGTATCGACCGCCGACAGACCGGCGGGCACCGCGTCCTCGAGGTAGAGTCCGATGATGTGCCCGGATCGCGAGGAGATCTCCTCGCCCACGACGACCTCGAAGTCGTACAGGTCCTCGAGCGACTTGGCGAACAGCGCGCCCTCGATCGTGTTGTGGTCGGTGATGGCTATGACCTTCAGATCCGTGCGCTCCTGCACGAAATCCATCACCTGGGGCACCTTCGCCAACCCATCGCTATGGTTGGTATGGATGTGCAGGTCGGCCTTGCTCCAGATCTCCGTCACTTGTGTGGACCCCCGGCGCCCTCGACATGCCCTGCCCGCGCGTGCCAATGAGAGCAACTTCCGTGCCGCGCCCTCACCGGATACATCGGCTCAAGGCAACGGCATCTGGACTCCCGAACGACGGATGGTCAGCCTATCTCGCTCGCGAGCACTGCTCGCTCGATGAGCGCCATGTCGGCGCGGTCGAGGACGTACTGAGTGCAGACCTCCTGGAGGCGGTCGGTCGTCTCCCGCAGCCTTCCGGCGAGCGATTCTATCACCCGCAGCGCAAGCTCCGGGTCCTCACGCAGGGAATCGAGGAACGTGACCCTGTCGTACACCTCGACCTCGGTCGCGCCGACAGCGACGGCGGTCGCCGACCGGGGGCGTTGCTCGATGAGGGCCAGCTCGCCGAACATGTCGCCCGCCGTGAAGGAGGCTATCGTCGTGGTGACGAGACCGCCTTCCTTGCGGATGTCGACCTTGCCCGACACCACGACGTAGAGGAAGGCGTCGTCGTCTCCCTCGTGGAAAACCATCTCACCGTCCTCGAACGCCCGGATCAGGTCACTGGGCGAGTGGTCCATGCTCATCGAACTCCCCTTTCCGCAAGCCGTGCGTCTTCTTTTCAGTCTCGCACAGGGCCGACGCTCGTCCAAGCGCCTGCGCGCCCCTCTTTCGCCCAGATCCGCAGGCGATCGACACCCTCGCGCAACCGGTCGAGGCCCGTCGCGTAGCTGAAGCGCAGGAAGCCCTCGCCGCCGGACCCGAAATCGATACCTGGAGCCACGGCCACGCCCGCCTCTTCGAGCAGCCTGCCGCTGAGGCGCAGCGAATCGCCGTCCCACGCGGTCGCGTCCGCGAACACGTAGAACGCCCCGCGGGGTTCGCATGCGATGCCGAGTCCGAGACCGCGCAGTGCCGGGACGAGGAAGCGGCGTCTCTCGTCGTAGACGTCGCGCATGCGCGCCACGTCGCCGTGCGCGAGCGTCAGCGCCGCGGCACCGGCCACCTGCACGAAGTGGTTCGCGCACAGGAAGAAGTTCTGCTGCAGGCGCTCGATGGCCCGCACGAACGCGCGCGGCGCGATGACGTATCCGAGCCGCCATCCGGTCATGGCGAACGCCTTCGAGAAACCGTTCAGCACGAACGCCCGCTTGGTGTGCTCGAGCACGGACCCCGCGGGCTCTCCGAACGCGAGCCCGTGGTAGATCTCGTCGCTGACGAGCCAAACACCCGTCTTCTGCGCGAGGGCCCCGAGGGCCGCCAGGTCCCCGGTCTCAAGGACAGCGCCGGTCGGGTTCGCGGGCGAGTTGACCACGATCGCTCGCGTGCGCGACGTGATGAGGGCCTCGACGTCGTCCGCTCGCATCCGGAATCCGTCGCAGGCGCGAAGCCTCACCGGCACGGGAACGGCTCCCAGGAACGAGGCGTACGCGGGATACGCCGGATACCCGGGGTCCGGGATGATGACCTCGTCCCCAGGGTCGAGGAGCGCCCCGAAGACGAGCAACATCGCCGGGGACGTGCCCTGCGTGACGACGATGTCCTCGGGGTCGACGTCGACCCCGTACATACGCCGCTGGTGCGCCGAGACGGCCTCACGCAGCAGCGGCAACCCGGCGGACTGCGTGTACCCCGTCTCTCCGTCCTCGAGAGCCGCCTCCGCCGCGATGCGGACCGCGTCGGGCGTCGGGAAGTCCGGGTCTCCGATCTCAAGACGCACGATGTCTCGCCCGCCCGCCTCGAGCTCCTTCGCGCGGGCCACGAGGTCCATCACCGCGAACGGGCGCACGGACTCCGCGCGCGACGACACCTCCCCGTCTCGACGCACATTCACGACCGCGCCTCGCATACCGCCAGGTTATTCGACACGTGCGCGAACCGGATCACGGGAGTTCCTCCAATGCCGGGAACCCGACTTCCATCGGTCCAAGAGTACACCGGCTAAGGATGCTCGGCTGGCGTCTCTGGGTGACCTGCGCGAGAATGCGACCATGGAGATCGTCGAACGCAGAGCCCTCGCAGCGCGCGTCGCCATCGGAATGACGACACTCGGCGCTCTCGCCGTGGCGAGCCGCTACGACTACCTGCTGTTCCACACCATGGCGGAGACACTCGCCATCGTCGTGTCTTTCGGCGTCTTCATGATCGCGTACCATGCCCGGAGCATGGTGGATCAAGGCTACCTGAAGTTCATCGGCGTAGCGTACCTGTTCATCGGCTCCGTCGACCTTCTGCACATGCTCGCCTATCGCGGCATGGGTGTCTTCCACACGACGGGATCGAACCTGGCGACGCAGTTGTGGATCGTGGCACGTTACGAGCAATCGCTCGCGATGCTCATCGCCCCGTTCGTCCTCGAACAGGTCTTCCGCCGGCGCGACACCATAATCGCCTTCGGAGTGATCACCGTCGTCGCCCTCGCAGCGGTGTTCGCCGGTGTCCTCCCGGCCGCGTTCGTCGAGGGCGTCGGGCTCACGCCCTTCAAGATCGCGAGTGAGTGGATCATAATCGCCATCCTTGCCGCCTCGTTGTGGGCCCTCGCACGCAAGAAGACCTCGTTCGACCCAGCGGTCTACCGCCTCATCAGCGCCTTCGTCTTGGTGAGCATGGTCTCGGAGGCGGCGTTCACCCTCTACGCCGACCCGTACGGCCTCATGAACCTCGTCGGCCACACGCTTCGCATCGTCGCCGTCTACCTGCTCTTCCGGGCGGTGATCCTCACCGCGCTCGTCCGCCCGAGCGACGTGCTGTTCCGGCGCCTTCGCGACGGCGCGGAGGCGCTACGCCGCAGCGAGGAGGCCTTCCGCGGCACGTTCGACAACGCCGCGGTCGGTATGGCACATCTCTCGCCGGAGAACGTCGTGCTGCGCGCCAACGCTCGCCTCGCGGAGATCCTGGGCGTGGAGATCGGCTCGCTCCAGGGCGCCTCACTTGGAGCGCTCACGCACCCCGAAGACGTCGCGGCGGACCGTGAGAACTTCCGGAGGCTCCTCGCGGGCGAGGCCGACGAGCACATGCTCGAGAAGCGCTTCGTCCGCCCGGACGGTTCGATAGTCTGGACCGTGGTGAGCCGCTCCGTCGCGCTCGACGCGTCCGGGCGACCCGAGTACCTCATCGCGGTGGTAGAGGACATCACGGAGCGGCATCTCGCCGAGGAGCTGCTGCGCCGGGACAAGGAGCTGTCGGACGGCCTCGCCGCGATCGACACGGCCATCACCGGGGCCCGCGACGTCGACGTCATCCTGTCGCGCGTCGTGGCGGCGGCCGCCAACGCGCTGGACGCCGAGGCCGCGGCCGTCGGACTCGTCGCCGGCGATGAGATCGTCTTATCGTACGAGCACGGCATGCCGAGCGGGATCCTCGGCACCCGAGTCCCGCTCGTGTCCTTCGACACGCTTCTCGGGCCGGATAAACCCATGGTGCCCCTAGCCGTGGATGACATATCGGAATGCCGCGAACTCGGGCAGCGGATGGTCGGCCGTCTCGGCGGAGGATCCGCTATGTTCGTCCCGTTGCGAACGAGTTCGACGAACGTGGGGCTCCTCGGTGTTCACCGTTTCGCCGACCCGCGGCCCTTCAGTGAGGCGGAACGGGACTTCGCCTCGCGACTGGGGGCCACCCTCTCGCTCACTGTGGAGAACGCCCGCCTCTACGAGAGGGAGCACTCCATCGCCGAGACCCTCCAGTCCGGGATCCTCCACACACCGGAGCGGCTCGCCCGGATCACGCTCGGGCACGCGAGCCGCTCGGCCACCGAGCTGGCGCGTATCGGCGGCGATTTCTACGACGTCTTCGAGATATCCGAAGGCCTGCTCGGGATCCTACTCGGCGACGTCTCGGGGAAGGGCGTGGAGGCTGCGACGCTGACGTCGATGACTCGTACCACCATCCGGGCGTTCGCATACCAGGAGACCGGACCGGCCGCGGTACTGTCCGCGGCGAACCGGGTACTCGTGCGACTGCTCTCGGACTCGAGGTTCGTCACGGCCATCTTCGGCGTTCTCGACCTCGAGACGGGCGAACTGCGGCTGTCGAGCGCGGGACACCCCGAGCCGTTCCGTATCGGGCCGGGACGCCTCACGCGCGAGCGGATGCCGAAGAACACCCCGCTCGGCCTCTTCCCGGAGACGGAATACACCGAGTGTGTGATCGTCCTCGAGCCGAGCGACACGCTCGTCCTCTTCACCGACGGCCTTCTCGACACGCGCGACGGACTCGTATTCTTCGGCGAGGAACGCACTCACGACGTGCTGCAGGAACATGCGCTCGCCGAACCACAGGCGGTGGTCGACGCGCTCATCGGCGCGGCGGTCGCCTTCTCGCGTGGTAGACACACCGACGACATCGCGGTCGTCGCGCTGCGCTGGGATCCCGCACCCTGACGCCCGACGCGCGTGGGCCGCGCCCGGGAGATCCCGGACGCGGCCCACGGTTCGGATGCGGATGAGCGCCTCTAGCGCACGATCACGCTCGAGATCGCGGTCGAGCGCGGTGCCCACTTCGCGTAGTACCGTGCACCCGTGTACGGTGCGATGGCAACGCTGTAGGTCCCCGAGCTGCTGGTGACCACGGTCGCGATGCGAACGAAGCCGCGACCCGGCAGCGCACGGTAGATGCTGATGGTCTGGCCGCTCGCGGAGGTACCGTCACCGTAGGTGAGGCGGCCGGTGAGGCCGATGACCTTCAAGCTCATACGGCGCGGCGTCAGGGTCAGGCGGGCGCCGACGGACTTCGCGAAGAAGATGGCCTTCTGCAGGCCGGCCTTCGCATAGGGATAGTTGTGGACGCCGAAGCTGGCGTCGTTCTCCACGAAGGTGATGTTGGAGTACGCCCGCTTCACCAGGTCGTTCCACGCGGCGACACGGGTGGCCGGACGGCTGCGAGCAGCCCGCAAGGCTGCGTTGGCGGCGGCGTCCAACTCGTGGATGTCGTCCTGCCAACCTTCGATCGACGCCTGAAGCTCGTCGCGGGTGCTGCCGCCGTGGCACGGCGTGCAGGAGTCCCCGCCCTCACGCACGCCCCAGTCCTTGGCATCGCCAGGGAGCATCGGCAGCATGCGGTGGCTCTTGCGGACCTGCGTCGGACCGGGGTTCGCAACTTCGGAGTACGTGGCCGGCATGTGGCAGTCGACGCACGAAGCACCCGGCATGAACGCGGAACCGTTCGCTACGTCGAAGAGACCGCGGCCGGTGAACATCTCGCGCTGCGGGTGACGGATGGTGTCGCCCGGCCGCACGGTCGTGCCGAGGACCTCGTACTGCCAGTTGTGGCAGACATCGCACGTGGCGCCGGCGCGCACCGACAGACCGTTGGCCGTGTCGTGCGAGGTGTGGCAGATCGCGCACTCCTGGGAGTACTTGGCGTTGCTCGTCCACGCACCCGGCGAGCCGGAGATCGTCGCCTGGAACCCGGCGGGGACGACCGAAGCGCCGAGACGCGCCAGGAAGCCTTCACCGCTGTGGCACTTCAGACAGAGCGCATTGCCGCCGGCAGCCGCGAGAACGTGGCTCGAGGAGTCGGTCAGCTTGCGCGAGTGACCGGAGAGCTTCCACTCGTTGTAGTAGACGTGGCGAGCCCGATAGGTCGAGCCGTTCGGGAAGAAGTAATAGGTGCTGTTCCCGCGGACGAACTGTCCCGGGGTCGGCACGGTCGCCCGTACGTTGAGATAGTCGGCCAGCGTCTTGTCGGGCGTGTAGCCGTTCGGGTTGCTGAACGTGCCTCCCGTGATGTTGACTTCCTTCGCCGTACCGCTCACGTGGCACTGTCCGCAGACCTCCGAGGAGAGGATGCGCGCCTCGCCCGAGGCTGGCCACGCCACGACGCCCTCGCCGGTGCCCATGTGGGTGCCGGTCTTGCCGGTGCCGTGACAGACCTCGCACTGGATGGACAGACCCGACATCGACGTCGGGGTCGACGGACCGATCTGGGCCAGGCCGCTGCCGAGCGTGGTCAGCGTCGAACCGGGACGAGTCACGCCGAGATGGTGGCAGCCCGCGCACCGCTGGAAGTACGAGACCGCGGAGACGGGACCCTCGGCCTCCCAGGCGCCTGACGCCTGATCGTAGCCGAGACCGTCGAAGAGCGGCGCGTCATCAGCCGGATTGAGAGTCGGCCAGACGGTGGTTCCCGAGAGGGCCGGCAGCGTCGAGGTCTTCAGTCCGATGTACTCGAGGATGCCGGTGCTGCTCCCGAGCTGCAACCAGATGTTCGCGGGATTCGCGCGGAGACCGGTCATCCCGAAGCCGGGAGAGGGCCAGGCGTTCGCGACACCGCTGCTCGGAACGAGGGAGGCAGGGTTCGCCTGCACGTCCTTGGCGAAATCGTCATGCGCGGTCGCGTGGTTCACGGTCGAGTGGCAACCGACGACCAGGCACGTCGCCTCGCCCTTGTATGTCAGCCCGAAGGCGTTGGCTGCGAGTGCAGCGGCCGGCGCCGCCGCGATCATGGCGGCCGCGACGACGGCGATCAGTACGATCCTGCTAGAGCTTCGCATAGTTCCCCCTATCCGAGATGCGGACGATTCCGGCTTGCACGTACGGCCGTCGCATCACTCCCTTCGCGACACGATGACTCCCGAGCAGCACGCGGGACGGCGCTCGCGTGCGTATTCGCGCCTAGAGGGTTCTTCCCCAAAACCGGCCTCGCTTTGTCCATCGGATTCGCCGAACGGTGCCATAGGTCTGAAGACGCAAGACGGCCCCCTCCCGCGTGGGGTGGGGACCGCCTGAAGTCTTCTGTGGTGTCGGAGGAGGGATTTGAACCCTCACGAGGTTGCCCTCACTAGGCCCTCAACCTAGCGCGTCTGCCGTTCCGCCACTCCGACGTGTCAGCCGCGAGCGCGGCGAGCGAAAGTATAGCAAGACCCCCGCGGGGTGACCAGACCAGGACCCGTCACGACGCCTTCGAGACGGGCGCGCATGCCTTCGACAGCGGGATGGGACACGCCTTGGCGAAATGGCATGCCGCGAAGTGCCCGGCCGAGACCTCCCGAAGCTCCGGCTCCTGCTCGACGCACAGCGGCAGCTCGGCGATAGGGCACCTGGTGTGGAATCGACACCCGGTGGGCGGATCGATGGGGCTCGGCACGTCGCCGGCGAGGATGATGCGCTCGCGCACCCGCTGCTTGTGGGGATCCGGCACCGGGACTGCCGAGAGCAGCGACTGTGTGTACGGGTGGAACGGCTCGTCGTAGAGGGTGCGCCAATCGCTCGTCTCCACGATCTTGCCGAGGTACATCACCGCGACACGCTCCGAGATGTGCCGCACGACCGAGAGGTCGTGGGCGATGAACACGTAAGCGAGCCCGAGGTCGCGCTGCAGGTCCGTCAGCAGGTTGATGATCTGCGCCTGGATGGAGACGTCGAGGGCGGAGACCGGCTCGTCGCAGATGATGAGCTTCGGGTTGAGCGCGAGCGCGCGAGCGACTCCGATGCGCTGCCGCTGGCCGCCCGAGAACTCGTGGGGGTAGCGGTTGATGTGCTCGGGGTTGAGCCCCACGAGGTCGAGAAGCTCGCGCGCGCGGCGCTTGTGGTCCGCATGCGTGCCGATGCGGTGGATGACCAGCGGCTCCGCCACGATCTCCCCGACCGTCATGCGCGGGTTCAGGGACGCGTACGGGTCCTGGAAGATGAACTGGACCTCTCTGCGGAAGGCCTTGAGCGATGCGCCCTTCAGCTTCCGGACGTCACGGTCCTCGAACGTCAGCGCCCCCGACGTCGGCTCGGTCAGACGCATCACGCACCGGCCAGTGGTCGACTTCCCGCATCCCGACTCTCCGACGAGCCCGAGCGTCTTGCCCGCGTCGACCGAGAAGGACACGTCCTCGACAGCGCTCACGTGCGCCCCGATGCGCGACAGGAGAACGCCCCGGTTCACCGGGAACCGTTTCGTCAGGTGCTCGACTCTCAGCAGGGGCGCCATGTCATGCTCCCCCGACTCGGCACGCGACGTTCTCGCGTCTGAACGACGGATCGTCGGAGAAGTGACATGCGGAGTGGTGACCCGACGCCACCTCGCGCAGCACGGGCGTCTCCACACGGCAGCGATCGCGAGCGTGCGGGCATCGCGGATGGAACGCGCAGCCGCTCGGGACGTCTATCAGGCTCGGCGGCTGGCCGTCGATCGGGCACAGCTCGCCCTTGTCCTCGATGTCGTACCGCGGAAGGCTGTCGAGCAGCCCCCACGTGTACGGATGCAGCGGCGTGTAGAAGACCGTCTCGGCGGCGCCGTACTCGACCGGCCGGCCCGCGTACATCACGAGGATCCGGTCGGCCATGTCGGCGACGACCCCGAGATCGTGCGTGATGAGGATGATCGCCGATCCGGTCTTCGCCTGCAGCTCGACCATCAGCTCGAGTATCTGGGCCTGGATCGTCACGTCGAGAGCGGTCGTCGGCTCGTCAGCGATCAGGATGTCGGGGTCGCAGGCGAGCGCCATCGCGATCATGGCTCGCTGACGCATGCCGCCGGAGAACTGGTGGGGATAGTCGCGCGCCCTCTGGGATGGGTTCGGTATACCGACGAGATCGAGCAGCTCGAGACCTCGCGACCACGCTTCCCGTCGCGACATACCCTTGTGGATCATCAGCGGCTCGGCGATCTGGTGGCCGATGCGGTAGACGGGGTTCAGAGACGTCATCGGGTCCTGGAAGATCATCGCTATCCGGTTCCCGCGGATGTGCCGGACATCGTCCTCCTTCATGGCGAGAAGGGACTCACCCTTGAAGAGGACGTCGCCTCCCTCGACCTTCCCGGGAGGCATCGGGATGAGCCGCATCATCGTCAGCGCGGTGACCGACTTCCCGGAGCCCGACTCGCCGACGACCCCTAACGTCTCGCCGCGGTCGAGCGAATACGACACCCCGTCGACGGCCTTCACGACACCGTCGCGCGTGTGGAAGTACATCTTCAGACCATCGACCTTGAGAAGTCCTTCGGTCATCGGTCAGTCCTTCAGCTTGACGTCGAGCGCGTCGCGGATGCCGTCGCCGAGCAGCGTGAACGCGAGGACCGTGCTCAGGATCGCGAGACCGGGCCAGAAGACGAGACCCGGATTCGACGTCAGGTAGACGCGCCCGTCCTCGATCATCCGGCCCCACGAAGGGGTAGGCGGAGCGATCCCGAGCCCGAGGAACGACAGCGCCGCCTCGGTGAGGATGGCGCCGCCCACGGACATCGTGGCGTAGACGACGATGGGCGCGATCGCGTTCGGCATGATGTGGCGCATCATCAGGCGCAGGTCGCTGGCCCCGAGGGCGCGACCAGCGTCGATGTAGTCGTTCTCCTTCACGGACAGGATCGATGAGCGGAAGACTCTAGCGATGGACGGCCAGCCGAGCACGCCGATGGTCAGGAACACCGGCACGATGCCGCGCTGCGATTTCGGGAGCACCGAAAGCAGCAGGATCGCGAAGAGGATGTACGGGAAGGCCAGGAAGACGTCGGCGACCCGCATGATCAAGGTGTCGACGAACCCCGAGTAGTATCCCGACAGCGAACCCAGGATGAGGCCGATCACCACCGACACCATGACGGCGAGGATGCCGACGGAGAGCGAGATCCGCGAACCGTAGACGACACGCGCGAATATGTCCCTGCCGAGGTCGTCGGTCCCGAGCGGGTGAGCGAAGGACGGGTTCTGCAACCGGTCGCGCATCGCCCGCACCGTGTCGATCCGGATCGGAGAGCCGAAGACGCGCGGCACCCAAGCGTCGGCGCTGACCGCGGCGATCGCGACGATGACGAGCCATCCGAGCGCCACCAGAGCGAGCCGATTCCTGCGCAATCGGCCCCAAGCGTCGCCCCAGAGCGTGCGGCTCGCGCGCTCGGCGCTCTCCTCGTACGGTCCCGAAGGAGGCGTGGCCGGCATCCCGGAGCGGTACTCCTTCACCGCATGCTCCTCAGCCCGGTCCTTCGAGATGTGATCGTCGCCCATCGCCATCACTCCCCCGTCCCCTCGCCGTAGCGTATGCGGGGATCGAGGAACGCGTACGATAGATCGACGAGCAGGTTCACGGTGAGCACCGCGAAGAGGACGAGTGCGACACCACCGAAGACGACGGGGTAGTCCCGTGCGCCGATCGCGCGGTAGATGGTGAATCCGACCCCGGGCCAGTTGAAGACGGTCTCTGTGAGGATGGCGCCCGAGAGCATCCCGCCGAGGTCGAGACCGATGAACGTGACCACGGGGATCAGCGCGTTCTTCATCTCGTGGCCCCACAGCACGCCCCCGCCCGTGAGACCCTTCGCGTACGCCGTGCGGACGTAGTCCTGCCCGGCCACCTCGAGCAGCTGGCTGCGCATTATCCGCGCGGCGTAGGCCGTCGAGACGGATGCGAGGGTGATCGAGGGCAGGATGAGATGCACCCAACTCGGGAAGACCGACCCGCTCGCTCCGGATATGGGCAGGAAGAAGGTCGCGCCGGTCCAGTTGCGGAGCAGTATGCCGAAGAAGTACTGGAGCATCAGCCCCAGCCAGAAGACGGGCAGCGCCACCAGGACCGACGTGGACAACGTGACGAGCATGTCCCAGATGGAGTATTGCCTCACCGCCGAGACGATGCCCGCGCCGACACCGACGAGGATCTCGATGAGTATCGCGGCGAACGCGAGCCGCATGGTGTACGGATACGTCTCCTTGAAGATCACCGCGACCTTGCGGCCGGTGTAGATCGAAGTGCCGAGATCGCCGTGGGCAAGCTGCTTGAGGTAGACGCCGTACTGCACGTACCACGGCTTGTCCAGCCCGAACTCTTTGCGTATCTCCCGGTAGACCGCGGGCGAGATCGACTTCTCGCCGGCGCGAAGCGCCACGGGATCCCCGGGAAGGATGGTCGTGATGAAGAAGAGAAGGAGCGTCACTCCGAAGAAGACCGGGATGAACTGGACGACCCTTCGGATGAGGTACCTGAACATCTCAACCCTTCTCGGCCGGGCCGTTCGAAACGGGTGGCAGGACACCCGTGCGAGTGCCCTGCCACCCCTTCACGAACAGTGATGGTGCGCCCTGCTTCGCAGGTCCCTACTTGCCGCCGCCCGTGAGCCACGCCTTCGGGAAGTCCGCGAGGTTCATCGCGGAGTACGTCAGGTCGTGGACGCGCTCGGAGCCGACGTGGTGATGCTTGTAGAACATGACCGGGATGACCGGCAGTGCTTCGCCGATCGTCTTGTCGATCGCTTGCCAAGCCTTGATGCGCTCGGCCCCGTCGGTGATCTTACGGGCATCGACCATCTGCTTGTCGATCTCGGTGTTGGCGTACTTGGAGTAGTTGTCGGTCGAGGTGCTCAGGAACAGCGGGTACAGGAAGTTGTCGGCGATCGGGTAGTCGGCGGACCAGCCGAGGCGGCCGATCTGGACCTTGCCCGCGTCGAGCTGCTTCAGGTACGTCGCGAAGTCCGGCGTGCTGTCGATCTTCGCCTTCAGGCCGATGACGGCCAGGTCGGACTGGACGAGCTCCATGATCTTCTGGTGCCCGCCGTCCGCGTTGAACGAGAGGCCGAACTGCGGGGCGCCGGTACCGTCCGGATAGCCGGCGTCGGCGAGCGCCTTCTTGGCGGCCGCGACGTCGTAGACAGAATCTGCCCACACGCCCTTCTCGTAGCCCGCGATGCCCGGCGGGATGATGTTGTCCGCGGGCTCACGCGTGCTGGAGAAGATGGTGTCGCAGATCGCCTGGCGGTTGATCGCGAGAGAGACCGCTTTGCGCACGTCCGGGTTCTTGAAGAACGGATCGGGGGTGTTGATCAAGAGGTAGTACACGGAGTTCTCCGCGCCGAGCAGGGCCTGCTTGCCCGGCTGGACCGTGTAACCGTTGGAGGAGACGCCGTACTTGGTCTTCGCATCGTCGATCTTACCCTCGCCGATCTGTGCGAAGTCCAGGTTCCCGCCCTCGAACTCGAGGTACGCGGTATCGGGGTCCTTGAAGCTGCGGAACTCGATCCCGTCCAGGAGAGGCGCGTCGCCGGCGTAGTTCTCGTTGGCGACCGTCTTGATGTACTGGCCGTGCTTCCACGGCTCGGCCATCTTGAACGGGCCGTTGCCGATCGGCATGTCGCCGAAGGGAACCTTCGCGCCGTTGTAGTCGACGCCACCCTCGACGAGCGCCTTCGGTACCGGAGCCAGCGCCGGGTGCGCAACGACGTATTCGAAGTCGGCGAACGCGTACGTGAGCGTGACCTCGAGCGTCGTGTCGTCGATGGCCTTGACGCCGCTCATCTCGGTCGCCTTACCGGCCTGCACGTCGCCGTAACCCTTCACGGCGCCGAGGTGGTAGCTGATGACCGACGGATCGGCCTTTCCGGTGCCTGTGTTGAGCGTCTTCGGGTTGGCGATGCGGTTCCACGCGTAGACGAAGTCCTGCGCGGTGACCGGGGTGCCGTCCGCGAACTTGCCGTCAGCGCGGAGCTTGAACGTCCACACCGTGGCGTCGGCGTTCGGCTGCCACGACTCGGCGGCCGCCGGGATGATCTTCGACGCGTCGAGCGCGTCGAACGCGGTCAGGCTGTCGAAGAGAGCCTGCTCGACCTGGGTACCCTCGGACTCCTGGGTGTTGTACGGGTCGATGTAGGCCGGCTCGCCGACGTAATAGCGCAGCGTGCCCCCCTTGACGGGCTCATCCGTCGCGGGCTTCTCGGTGGTGTCCGTCTTCTTGGCCGCACACCCCGCCGCACCGCCCACCATGGCGAATGCGAGCGCCAGGCACACGACGAGGACCAGGGTCGAACGAAGTCTACCGGACAATCTCCTCCTCCTCCTCTCCCCTCACGGGAACACTCCAACGCAACATGTTATCCCCAACCAGTCTCCCTTTCATTGCATCGAAAGACAAGCGGACGTGAATATCCCCTGGCAGGGTAGGAAGAGCTGTTTCGCGCCGATCCCTCGCGCAGTTAGCTGGAGCTTCCCGGTCAGGCGGGGCGGTAGACGATCATGAGCAGCACGGATGTCGCCGCGAATCCCACCGCGAAGGCGATGGTGATCCGGTCGAGGTTGCGCTCGATGATACCGGTGCCGCTCCCCGTGCTCGGCATCATACCGCCGAGCATCTGCGACAGGCCGGTGCCCTTGCCCGAGTGGAGGAGCACGAAGACGATGAGACCCACCGCGCAGACCAGGTGGGCGATCATTATGATGGCGACGATTGGGGTCACTGCTGTCTCCTAGCGGGTATCTGTGCGGACCCGCGTCAGTATAGCCGCAGGGTCAGTCTCGCAGCAACAGCGACGACCCGGTCCACTGTGCCGGAGCCGCGAGACCGATGATGTCCAGCAGGCTGGGAGCGACGTCCGCGAGTATGCCGCCCTCGCGCACGCCGGTCACACCGGCGGCGTCGACGATCAAGGGCACGCGGTCCGTCGTGTGCGCGGTGAACGGCGACTTCCCGTCCGCGTCGAGCATGCGCTCGGCGTTCCCGTGATCGGCCGTCACGACGAGCGCGCCCCCCGCGGCGCGCACGGCCTCGGCGACTCTGCCGACACAGGCGTCCACCGCCTCGACGGCGGCGACGGCCGCGCCGACGATCCCCGTGTGCCCGACCATGTCGCAGTTGGCGTAGTTCGCCAGGTAGACGTCCGCGCGGCCCTCGCGGATCGCCGAGACGAGCGCGTCCGTCACCTCGACGGCGCTCATCTCCGGCTTCAGGTCGTACGTGGCGACCTTGGGACTCGGAACGAGTACCCTCTCCTCACCCGGCTTAGGCGTCTCGACGCCGCCGTTCAGGAAGAAGGTCACGTGTGCGTACTTCTCGGTCTCCGCGATGTGCAACTGGCGAAGACCGGCGGAAGCGAGGACGTCCGCCAGCACGTTGCGCGGGAAGTCCTTCGGGAACGCCACCGGCGCAGGGATGGTCGGGTCGTACTCGGTGAGGCAGACGAACCGCGTGCTCGGCAGCACCGGCCGAGGGAACCCGTCGAACCCCGGGTCGACGAAGGCGCGCGTCAGCTCTCGAGCCCGGTCGGGGCGGAAGTTGAAGAAGACCAGCGCGTCCCCGTCTCCGACCGTCGTCGCGGGAGCGCCTCCCGGCCGGACGATCGTCGGCTCCACGAACTCGTCCGTCACTCCCGCCGCGTACGACGCTTTCAGCGCGCCGGCGGCGGACTCGGCCACCCTACCCTCGCCTGAGACGAGCGCTCTCCACGCCCGCTCGACACGGTCCCAGCGCTTGTCGCGGTCCATCGCCCAGTAGCGGCCGGTCAAGGTCGCTATCGCCCCGACGCCGACCTCGGCGAGGAACCCCTCGAGCCGCTCCACGTACCCCACTCCGCTCTCGGGGGGCGTGTCGCGCCCGTCGAGGAACGCGTGGACGAAGATGCTCCGGGCGCCCCTGTCCGCGGCCATGCGCACGAGCGCGAGCAGGTGGTCGATGTGGCTGTGCACGCCTCCATCGGAGAGAAGCCCCATGAAGTGGATGGCGCGGCCCCCGCGCACGGCCTCGTCGAAGGACTCGACGAGGACGGCGTTGGTCGCCAGCGTGCCGTCCGAGACCGCCAGGTCGATGCGCGTGAGCTCCTGGTAGACGACACGTCCCGCGCCGATGTTGAGGTGCCCGACCTCCGAGTTGCCCATCTGTCCCGGCGGCAGGCCCACGGCGAGACCGGATGCGTACAGCGTCGTGTGCGGGCAAGTCGCGATCAGGCCGTCGAGCACGGGGGTGCGCGCGAGCGTCACCGCGTTCCCGGGCCCCGCGGGCGCGACCCCCCAGCCGTCGAGGACGAGCATCGCTACCGGGAGGTGCGGCATGTCCCTCAGCGCGCCGCCTCGACGATCGCCGCGAACGAGTCGGCGTCGAGCGCCGCCCCTCCGACGAGCGCGCCGTCGATATCCGGCTCGACGAAGAACATCTTCGCGTTCTCAGCCTTCACGGACCCGCCATAGAGCACCCGGGCGGCGATCGCCGCAGGCGGACCGAACATCGCGCCGACGGTGGCTCGCAGGCAGCGAGCCACGTCGTTGGCGACCTCGGGTATCGGCGTGTGGCCGGTGCCGATCGCCCACAGCGGCTCGTACGCGACGACCACGCGGGCGGCCTCTTCCGGCGAGATGCCCTCGAGACCGGCTCGCACCTGCGCTCGCACGAACGTCTCGGTCTCCCCCGCCTCGTGTGTGGCAAGGCTCTCCCCCACGCAGACGATCGGGGTGATGCCCTCGGCGAAAAGCGCCTTGACCTTGCGGTTCACGGTCTCGTCCGTCTCGCCGAAGTACTGGCGGCGCTCCGAATGTCCGACGATGCACCAATCGCACCTCAGTTCCTTGAGCATCCGCGGAGCCACGGCGCCGGTGAAAGCGCCCTCGCTCTCCCAATGGACGTCCTGGGCACCGAGACCGATGCGGCACTTGTCGAGTTCGATGACCGTCGACGCCGCCTTGAGGCCGGTGAAAGGCGGGCAGACGGCGACGTCCACCGCGTCCCACAGCTTCTCCACGCGCTCGGCGACGTCCTGGACGAGCAGGGCTCCTTCGCCCGATGTGGTGTACATCTTCCAGTTGCCGGCGATGAGCATCCTGCGCTCCATGGCCTTCAGCCCTCCTTGTCCATGAGGGCGTCGACGCCGGGCAGCGCCCCGCCCTCGAGCAGCTTCATCGAAGCGCCGCCTCCGGTGGAGACGAACGTCATGCGCTCCTCGAGATCGAACTTCTTCAGCGCCGCGTCGGAGTCTCCCCCGCCGACGACGCTGACCGCGCGTGTGTTGCGCGCGATCGCGACCGCCACCTCGCGGGTGCCGGACTCGAACGGGGCGAGCTCGAAGACGCCCATCGGACCGTTCCAGAAGATGGTGCGCGCGTCGGCGATGGCCCCCTTGAACAGCTCGATCGTCGTCGGACCGATGTCGAGGCCCATCTGCGTGGGAGGGATCTCCTCCCGGCCGACGACCTTCGTCTCGACGTCCTCGGCGATGGCGTCGGCCACGATGAAGTCGACCGGGAGCAGCAGGTCCACCCCGCGCGCCTTCGCCTTCGCGAGCATCTCCCGGGCGTGGTCGACCTGGTCGGCCTCCATGAGCGACTTGCCTACATCGAGGCCCATGGCGACGAGGAACGTGAAGCACATGCCGCCGCCGACGACGAGCCGGTCGACGACGTCGATCATGCGGTCGATGACCCCGAACTTGTCCGAGACCTTCGAGCCGCCGAGGATGGCGACGAACGGGTGCTGGGCGTCGGAGATCATCGACGAGAGCGTCTCGACCTCGCGAGCGAGCAGGAGCCCCGCCACCGCCGGCAGCAGGTGCGCCACGCCCTCCGTGGACGCGTGCGCGCGGTGCGCGGCACCGAATGCGTCGTCGACGTAGATGTCGGCGAGCGCGGCGAGCTCCTTCGCGAAGGCGGGGTCGTTCGTCTTCTCGCCCGGCTCGAAGCGGACGTTCTCGAGAAGGAGCACCTCGCCGGGGACCATGCGCTCGACGCGCTCGGTCACTTCCGGGCCGACGACGACGTCCATCTTGTGGACGTTGCGGCCGAGGAGCTTCTCGAGCGAACGGCGGACCGGCTCGAGCCGGAACCGGTCGTCGGGCTTCCCCTCCGGACGGCCGAGATGGCTCGCGAGGATGACCTTCGCGCCGTGGTCCATGAGGTAGCGGATCGTGGGCAGGGCCGCGCGGATGCGGGTGTCGTCGGCGACCGCGCCGGACTCGGTGAGCGGCACGTTGAAGTCGACGCGCACGAACACGCGCTTCCCCGCGACATCGATGTCGCGGACGGTCTTCTTCGAGAACATCTCCGGCTACCCGACGAGCTTGATGATGTCGCGCACGCGGTTGCTGTAGCCCCACTCGTTGTCGTACCAGGCGACGCACTTCACGAACGACCCGGTGCCGCCCATGACCATCGTCTGGAGCGAGTCGAAGATGGACGACGCGGGATTCCCCACCACGTCGATGGAGACGATCGGGTCCTCGCAGTACTCGAGGATGCCCTTCATCGGGCCGTCCGCGGCCTTCTTCATCGCGGCGTTGATCTCGTCGCGCGTGACGTCGCGGCCGAGCTCGGCGACGAGGTCGACGACGGAGCCGTCGGGCGTCGGGACGCGCATCGACATACCGTCGAGCTTGCCCTTGATGTCCGGCAGCACGAGGCCGATGGCCTTGGCAGCGCCGGTGCTCGTCGGGATGATCGACATCGCGGCGGCGCGGGCGCGGCGCAGGTCCTTGTGGGGCTGGTCGAGGATGACCTGATCGTTCGTGTACGAGTGGATCGTGTTCATGAACCCGGCCTTGAGACCGAAGGAGTCGCGCAAGACCATCGCGAACGGCGCGAGGCAGTTCGTGGTGCACGACGCGTTGCTGATGATGTGGTGCTTGTCCGGATCGTAATCGCCGTCGTTGACGCCCATGACGATGGTGACGTCCTCGTTCTTCGCCGGAGCCGAGATGATGACCTTACGCGCGCCCGCCGCGATGTGGGCCTTCGCCTTCTCCGCGTCGGTGAACAGGCCGGTCGACTCGACGACGACATCGACCCCGAGCGCCTTCCACGGTAGCGCCCCCGGATCGCGCTCGGAGACGACACGCACCGCGCGGCCGTCGACGGAGAATCCGTCCCCCTCCGCCACGACGCGGGTCCCGAAGCGTCCGTGGACCGAGTCGTACTTGAGCAGATGCGCCAGCGTGGCCGCGTCGGTCAGGTCGTTGACCGCGACGATCTCGATGTCCTTGTCGGCCGCGCAAGCACGGAAGACGAGGCGCCCGATCCGACCGAACCCGTTGATGCCTACCTTGATGGCCATCCGTGTTCCCTCCTCGATGCCGGACTCCCCTTCGGCCCCTGACGCCTTGAAGCGGCGCCGGACCGTTCATGCCGCCATTGATGGTATCCGAAACAACCCCCGCTCATCACTTCCCGCTCGACCGGCGCGCGCCGGCGTCGGCGCCGAGACGCACCGCGAGCTGCTCGAGACGGCGGACGCGATGGTAGACGGCGGATTTCGTGAGCGGCGGGACGGCGAGCTCGCCCAGCTCCCTCAGACTCACCTCCGGGTTGTCGAGGCGCAACTGCGCGAGCTCCCGCAGCGCGGGCGGCAGGCTGCCCAGGCCGCGCGTGTCCTCGAGACGCTGGATCGTGCGCACCTGGTCGATCGCGGCGTCGGCGGTCTTCTGGAGGTTCGCCGTCTCGGCGTTCACCAGACGGTTCACGTCGTTGCGCATGCCCTTCACGATCCTGACGTCCTCCGTCCGCAGCAGCGCACGATGCGCGCCTGCGAGCGCGAGGAACGTGACGATCGGCTCGGCGCCCTTCAGGTACACGGCGTACGCGCCTCGCCGCCGCGTGACCTTCGCGACCACCTCGAACCGGGCCATGAGGGCGACGAGATCGTCCGCCATCTCGGGGGTCTCGGCGGTCAGCTCGAAATGGAAGTCGCCGTGCGGGTCGGCGACGAACCCGCCGCCGAGGAACGTCCCGCGCAGGTACGCGATGGCGCAGCAGTCCCGCTTCACGAGCCGCGGGTCGATCCCGTACTCGAGACCGTGGCTCTCGTCGAGGACACCGAGCTCGGCCAGCGCGTCCTTGAGCTTCGGTTGCGCCGGCACCGTGATGAGGTAGTTGTTCGTCCGATGGAGCACCGAGCGGCGGACCGTCAGCTCGGTCTTCAGACCGTAGAGGCCGTGAAGGAGCTTGATCGTCTTGCGCGCGACGGGAGCGGTCTCGGTTGCGATCTCGAGCCGGTAGTTGTCGTTCCCCGTGAGATGCAGCGTCCCCTCGACACGCACGAGCGCGGCGAGCTCGGACTTCCTGCAGCAGACCTTGCGTCCCTCGACGCGCGACAGCTCGTCCTTGACCTCGGCGGTGAACGACACCTACAACACCTCCGACAGGACGGCGCCGAGTCTGTCGGCGGCGTGGCGACGGGGGTCGGCGGGGTCGGCGAGATCGGCCGCCACGACGCGCGCACCGCGCGCTGCGATCCGCTCGCGCGCGGAGACGTCGGCCGCCACCGCCTCGAGGTCTTCTCCGGCCGGACCGTCGTGGACGATCGCCACGTCGAGGCGAGCGAGACCGTGGGCGAACAGCGCGTCGACGTGATCGGCCGCGTCCATGCCCTTCGTCTCGCCGCGCTGGTTCGCGACGTTGCACACGTAGACGACGGCGGCACGAGTGTCGCGCAGGGCGTCGGCTATCCCCGCGACGAGAAGGTTCGGGACGAGACTCGTGTACAGGCTGCCCGGCCCGATGACGACCGCGTCCGCTTCGAGGACCGCCTCGATCGCGCGCGGATCGGCCGCGGGCGAGGCAGGCTCGAGATGGACGCGCATCGGCGGGCGGGGGCCATGGGCCACGCGGGCCTGCCCGACCGTGTAGCGGCCGTCGGCGTCCTCGGCGTAGAGCAGGACGTCGGACAGCGTCGAGGGCAACACGGCTCCGCGGGCGCCGAGCAGGCGCCCCGCCGCCTCGACCCCCGCCGGGAAGCCGCCCTCGAGATCCGCGAGAGCGGCGATCACGAGGTTCCCGAGCGCGTGACCCTCGAGGCCCTCGCCCGAGGGGAAACGGTACTGGAAGACGCGCGCGAGCTCGTTGCCGGGAGCCGCGAGCGCGACGAGGCAGTTGCGGATGTCGCCGGGCGGCAGCATGCCGAGCGCCTCGCGCAAGCGCCCCGAAGACCCGCCGTCGTCGGCGACGGCCACCACCGCGGTCGTCTCGAAGCCCGACGCCAGCAGGCAGCGCAGCACCGTCGGCAACCCGGTGCCGCCGCCGACAGCGACGGCGCGGCGCGCGGAGTCCCCGCTCACTTCGCCCCTTGGTCCTTGGCGATGTCGCGGTGCGCGACGCCCGCCATGTACCCGAGCGCGCGCAGGTGCGCGGCGGTCTCCTCGGCAAGCACGACGCTGCGGTGCATGCCTCCGGTACAGCCGAGCGCGACGAGCAGGTGCGTCTTGCCTTCCGCCAGGTAACTCGGGAGCAGGGAGTCGAGAAGGCCGAACCAGTGCTGGAGGAAGACCTCCGTCTCGGACCGCTCGAGGACGAACCGGCGCACCGGCTTCGACAGCCCTGTGTGAGAGCGCAGGCGCCGCACGTAGAACGGGTTCGGCAGGAAGCGCACGTCCATGACGATGTCGGCGTCGATGGGCAGCCCGTACTTGAAGCCGAACGACTCCACGCTCACGGCGAGCGCGTCGCTCGCGCGTTCCGCCAGGAACTGCTCCCGGATGGCCGTGCGCAGCTGCTGGGTGGTGAGGTCGCTTGTGTCGAGGATGAGGTCGGCCCGGCCGCGGATCGAGTGGAGCACCGTCCGTTCCGCGCGGATGCCGTCGATGGTCGAGGCCGCCTCGCGCAGCGGATGACGGCGGCGCGTCTGCTTGAAGCGGCTCACCAGCGTCTTGTCGTCGGCCTCGAGGAAGAGGAGCTTGAACGGGATGCCCGCGTCCTCGAGGGCGACGAGAGCGTCGTAGAGCTGGCTGAAGAACTCCATGGCGCGCACGTCACACACGACCGCGACCTTGTCGATGCGGCTGCCGGGCAGCGTCGTGAGCTCGACCACCTGGCTGATGAAGGAAGGCGGGAGGTTATCGATGCAGAAGTAGCCGAGGTCCTCGAACGTGTGGATCGCCTCGCTGCGCCCGGCTCCGGACATGCCGGTGATGACGACGAGCTCGGGGCCCTGCCCGGTCGGAGCCGCTTCGCGATCCTCGATGTTGTCCGCCATGCCCCTCGCCTCAGTCCGACTCGACGAGCCGCGTGAGCACCGAGGTCACGGCCGCGATGATCAGCGACGCGAGCACGGTGCGGAAGAAGCCCACCGTGTGGACGCCCGGGACGACGGCGGCCACGAGGTAGAACATCAGGGCGTTTATGACGAGGGCGAAGAGGCCGAGCGTGATCACCGTGACCGGGAAGGAGATGACGCTGACCACCGGTTTGACGAACGCGTTGACGAAGGCGAGCGCGACCGCGGCGATGAGCGCGGCGACGAACGTGTCCACCACGATCAGCGACCCGCGCGAGATGTACGCGACGCCGAAGATCGTCATCGCGGAGACGAGCATGCGGAGCGCGAAACGCACGGCGGCCTCCCCTCTCACCTGGTCGCGTCCCAGTATAGCAGCGTGGCCGACACGTCCTGTGCGACCTTGCGCGGCACGCCCGGCACCGCGGCGATCTCCTCCACCGTCGCCTCACGCAGGCGGCGCACGGAGCCGAACGCCTTGAGCAGCGCCTTCTTGCGGGTCGGGCCGAGACCGGGCACGTCGTCGAGGACAGAGGCGGTCATCGCCTTGCCCCTGAGGTCGCGATGGTAGGTGACCGCGAAGCGGTGCGCTTCGTCCCGGACCCGCTTCACGAGGAAGAGCGACGCCGACCCGGCGGGAAGGACGACCGGCTCCTCCCACCCGGGGACGAAGAGTTCCTCCTCGCGCTTGGCGAGCGCGACGACGGGGATGCCGGTGACGCCGGCGTCCGCGAGCGCGGCCAGCGCCGCCGACAGCTGCGGCTTCCCGCCGTCGACGATGAGCAGGTCCGGCCGGGTCGCGAAACGCTTCCCCTCGCGGCCCTCGCGCGCGAACCGGCGGCGCAGGACCTCGCCCATCATCGCCACGTCGTTCGACTCACCGGTGTCCAGACGCACGCGGAAACGGCGGTAGCCCGCGGTGTCCGGCCTGCCGCCCGAGAAGACGACCATCGAGCCGACCGAGTGGCGCCCGTGCAGCGTCGAGATGTCGAAGCACTCGATGCGCAACGGCGGCACCGGCAGCGCGAGCGCGCTCTCGAGCTGGAGCAGCGCCGCGTTGACGCGCTCCTCGTCGTAGCGCGTCCGCGACTTGTAGCGCATGAGCGTGTGGCGCGCGTTGGTGGCGGCGAGGTCCGCGAGGTCGCGCTTGAGGCCGCGCTCGGGCACCACGAGGCGGACCTTCGAGCCGCGCAGCCCCGAGAGCCATCCCTCGACGCCCTCGTCGCCCTCGGGCGAAGCCGAGACCACGACCTCTCTGGGGACGTGCGACGCCTGGCCGTAGTAGCGCAGGAGGAAGCCTTCGACCAGGTCCGCCTCGGGGACGTCGAGCCCCTTGTCGAGGACGAACTCGTTGCCGTACAGCACGCGCCCCTCGCGCACGGCGAGCAGGTGGACGCCGGTGACGGTCTCCTCGCGCTCGAAGCCGACCACGTCCATGTCGAGCGGTTTCTCGGAGACGATCCGCTGCCGCTCGAGGACGCGGCCGACGGCGTCCAGCGCGTTGCGGTAGCGCGCGGCGCGCTCGAAGTCGAGATCGGCGGCGGCCTCGCGCA
Organism: Coriobacteriia bacterium; assembly: GCA_041658765.1. Lineage (NCBI taxonomy): Bacteria > Bacillati > Actinomycetota > Coriobacteriia > Coriobacteriia bacterium. The sequence goes on from JBAZZO010000007.1 coordinate 34,826, forward strand.
TCCTTGAGGCAAGCTCGTCGGCGACGCCGCGATGGCGTCCCTCGAGGAACGCTACGACGCGCCCGACGGCGTCCGCATACTCCTCGCGCGTGACGGCACCGACGCAAGGGCCGGGACCTTTCCCCACGTGGAAGTCGAAACAGGCCTTGCCGGTCGGCTCGCCGCCATGCGCACTCAGGCGCTTCCACTGCTCGCAGGTGGCGACGCATATCGGGTAGACGCGCCGCACGGCCTCGATCGTCGCGCGCGCCGCGCGGGAGTCGGTGTAGGGGCCGAAGTAGCGCGTCCCCTCCCTGTGCTTCTCGCGGGTGAACTTGATGGAGGGGAACGGATCGGCGCAGGTGATGGCGATGAACGGGTAGCTCTTATCGTCGCGGAAGTCGACGTTGAAAGGCGGGTCGAACTGCTTTATCAGGTTCGACTCGAGGATGAGGCTTTCGGCCTCGCTGTCCGTGACGACGTAATCGAACGAGGCGACCCGCTCCATCAGCATCGGGATCTTCTCGCGGTCGTCGTGGCCGCCCACGTACTGGCGCATGCGCTTGCGCAGCGAGCGCGCCTTGCCGACGTAGAGGACGGCGCCCTCGGCGTCCTTCCACAGGTAGACACCGGTGGCGTCCGGTACGTCCGCGAGGCGTTCGCTGACGGTGCGGTCGGCCACGCTACCTCCCGAGCTCCGGCGCGATGGTGGCGCCGCGCCCCTCGAGCACCGGCTTGAGGAACCGCCCCGTGTGCGAGGTCGGATGCGCGGCGATATCCTCCGGCGTGCCCGTCACGACGATCTCGCCGCCGAGATCGCCGCCTTCCGGGCCGAGGTCGATGATGTGGTCGGCGGACTTCACGACGTCGAGGTTGTGCTCGATGACGAGCACGGTGTTCCCGCCGTCGACGAGGCGCTGGAGCACGATCAGCAGCTGGCGCACGTCGTCGAAGTGCAGGCCGGTCGTCGGCTCGTCGAGGATGTAGAAGGTCCGCCCCGTGCTCCGGCGCTGGAACTCGCTGGCGAGCTTGACGCGCTGCGCCTCTCCGCCCGAGAGCGTCGTCGCCGGCTGGCCGAGCTTGACGTAGCCGAGCCCGACGTCGAAGAGCGTCTGGAGCTTACGGCGGATCGGCGGGATGTTCTCGAAGAACGCGAGCGCCTCCTCGACCGACATCGCGAGCACGTCGGAGACGGTCTTGCCCTTGTAGGCGACCTGGAGCGTCTCGCGGTTGTAGCGCGCGCCGCCGCAGACCTCGCACGGCACGTAGACGTCGGGCAGGAAGTGCATCTCTATCTTGATCTGGCCGTCGCCCTTGCACGCCTCGCATCGCCCGCCGGCGACGTTGAAGGAGAAGCGCCCCGGCGAGTAGCCGCGGATCTTCGCCTCCGGGGTGGAGGCGAACAGCGAGCGCACGTCGTCCCAGAGGCCGGTGTAGGTCGCGGGGTTCGAGCGCGGCGTGCGGCCGATGGGACCCTGATCGATGACGACGACCTTGTCGACCGCGCCGAGGCCTTCGATGCGCTCGTGGCGGCCCGTGCGATGGCGCGTGCGGTAGACGGCGTTCGAGAGCGCCGGCGCGAGCGTGTCGGCGACGAGCGAGGACTTCCCGGAGCCCGAGACGCCGGTGACGACGACGAAGCTGCCGAGCGGCACGCGCACGTCGATCCCCTTGAGGTTGTTCTCGGTCGCGCCGATCAGCTCGATCGCCCCGTGCGTCGGCTCCCTGCGCTTCCCCGGCATGGGGATGCGCCGCCGCCCCGAGAGGTAGTCGCCGGTGAGCGACCCTTCGCACGCGAGGATGTCGTCGGGCGTGCCCAGGCAAACCACCTCGCCGCCGTGCTCGCCGGCGCCCGGCCCCATGTCGACGACGAAGTCCGCCGCGCGGATCGTCTCCTCGTCGTGCTCGACGACGATGACCGTGTTCCCGAGGTCGCGCAGGCGCTCCATCGTCCCGATGAGGCGCGCGTTGTCGCGCTGGTGCAGGCCGATCGACGGCTCGTCGAGGATGTAGAGGACGCCCATCAGACCGGAGCCGATCTGCGTGGCGAGCCGGATGCGCTGCGCCTCGCCGCCCGAGAGCGTGGCGGTCGCGCGCTCGAGCGTGAGGTAGTCGAGCCCGACGTCGACGAGGAAGCGGAGGCGCTCGAGGATCTCCTTGATGACGCGCGCGGCGATGACGTTCTCGCGCTCGGTGAGCTCGACGCCCTGGAAGAACGCGACGGAGTCCTTCGCGGAGAGGCGCGTCACCTCGTTGATGTTCTTGCCGCCGAAGGTGACCGCGAGTATCGCAGGCTTGAGGCGCGCGCCGCCGCACGCCTTGCACGGGATGAGCGAGAGGTACTCCTCGAGCTTCTCCTTGCTCCCCTCGGACTCGGTCTCCTCGTAGCGGCGCTTGACCATGTTCACAGCGCCCTCGAACCGAGTGTGCCAGTACGTCTCGCGGCCGTCGCGCGTGGTGTAGTCCATGCGGATGCGCTTGTCGCCGAGGCCGTAGAGAGCGGCCTTGCGCGTCTTCTCGGGCAGCTTCTCCCAGGGGGTGTCGAGGCTGATCGACTCGTTCTTCGCGAACGCCGCGAGCAGCTGCGGGTAGTACGTCTGCCCGCGGAAGGGCTTGAGCGCGCCGTCGGCGATGGAGAGCCTGACGTCGGGGACGATGAGGTCGGGGTCGGGCTCGAGGTGCGCGCCGAGGCCGAGGCAGGTCGGGCACGCGCCGTACGGGTTGTTGAAGGAGAAGTCGCGTGGCGCGAGGTCGTCGAGGGAGACGCCGTGCTCTGGACAGGCGAGCGCCTGCGAGAAGGAGAGCTCGTCGCCGTCGGCGGGCTGCACGCGGACCGTGCCGTCGGCGAGACGCAGCGCCACCTCGACGCTGTCGGCGAGGCGCGAGCGCACGCCTTCCTTGAGGACGATGCGGTCGACCACCACGTCGATGTCGTGCTTGTACTTCTTGTCGAGCGCGATCTCCTCGTCGAGGCCGCGGACCTCGCCGTCGACGCGCACGCGGGTGAAGCCCTCGCGGCGCAGGTCGTCGAGGAGCTTGCCGTACTCCCCCTTGCGCCCGCGCACGACCGGCGCGAGCACGGTCAGGCGCGCACCGGAGCCGAGCTCGGCGATGAGGTCGACGATCTGCTCGGGCGTCTGGCGCTCGATACGCCGCCCGCACACCGGGCAGTGCGGTACGCCGACCCGCGCGAAGAGCAGGCGCAGGTAGTCGTAGATCTCGGTGACCGTGCCCACTGTGGAGCGAGGGTTCTTCGAGGTGGTCTTCTGGTCGATGGAGACCGCCGGAGAGAGGCCCTCGATGTGGTCGACGTCGGGCTTGTCCATCTGCCCGAGGAACTGGCGCGCGTAGGCGGAGAGCGACTCGACGTAGCGGCGCTGGCCCTCCGCGTAGATGGTGTCGAAGGCGAGCGAGGACTTGCCGGAGCCCGAGAGCCCGGTGATGACTACGAGGCGGTCGCGCGGGATGTCGAGGTCGAAGCCCTTGAGGTTGTGCTCGCGGGCGCCGCGTATCGATATGCGTTCGAGGGGCAAGACCGGTTCTCCTTCGCGAGGCGTTCGCGGACGATTCTTCAGTATACGCCCGGGGAGGAGGGGGTGGGGGACGTTGCACAGACTGCGTATTGCCCGCCCGCTCGGCGTCTAACTGCTGGAACTCCCATGGCGTATCGTGTTACGCAGAAGGCGGGAGCTGCGTCGAGGGATTACCAGTTCTGTCTATACACCGTTAGACGCAGCACTTCTCGGAGGGGGGACGAAGTGCGGGTTGTCGACCTCGATGAGTCGCACCGCGGATGGGCGTCGCGGGTCGTCCGCGAGCACTTCGATTCCGCCATGGTGGTGTCGCGAGGGGTTCTCCATGACACGGATTCACTTCCCGGGTTGGTGGCGCTGAGCGACGGGGCGCCGGTCGGGTTGCTGCGGTATCGGCTCGGCAGCGACGGTTGTGAGGTCGTCGTGCTCATCGCGGCGCGGCCCGGTCAGGGTGTGGGCACGGCACTCATCGAGGCAGTCGGCAGGCTGGCCGCGGAGGCGCGATGCAGGCGCCTCTGGCTGATCACAACCAACGACAACGTCCCCGCACAGCGGTTCTACCTTTCGCGCGGATGGACTCTCTCGGCGGTCTACCCAGGCGCAATCCAGCACTCGCGGCTCCTCAAGCCGGAGATCCCACTGACGGGGCTGGATGGGATCGCTGTTGAGGACGAGTTGGAGTTCGAGCTCCTTCTCCGGCGCGTCTAACCGGCGCTTCCACCTGACGCGCCCCCAGTTGTCGCATACTGGACACGCTGAGGCGCGCAGGTGAAGCGCAATATGTTCGGTAATATCCATCGGACCGGAGGCGTTGATGGACGGCTGCCAAGACCCGCTCGAATCCCTAGGCCAGGACATCGCGCACCTCCTCGACGGTGCGCGCCTGTCACTTCAGAACGCGCTAGTGCTGCTGCAGGCTGCGGCACAAGTCGAGTCCTCCGCGGAGTCCACCGCAAGCTTCTTGGCGAGTATGGGCGCCGAGGAGATCGGCAAGGCCGTCCTCCTCAAGCGGCGTGGTCATTGGCTCCTGTACAACGCGCAGATTCGCTTGCACACGCGCATGTTCGCGGACGACCCAGGCTGGGCCGATGGCGCCAAGCGTCTTCATGACATCCCGTCGTGGGAGCGCTTCGCCGACAGGCGGGGTCCGCTGTTCGCTCACGCCAAGAAGCTACAGGCGCTGCGCGAGTACTATCAGGATGCTCATCCGCAAGTCATCGAGGCCACTGAGTCCAAGATCGTGCTCGCGTCGATTGATGTCTTTGCAGGACGCTCTGCTTCCCAGGTCCGTGCCACGATCGAGGACTCCATCTACGTTGGGCTGGACGGAGAGATGAGGTGGCGTTCGCCGGTGCCTTGCATCCGCGGCATTGCGGGTTTTGTCCGCGCCATGGAGGAGGCTGTTGGCGGCCTCGACGCGGCGCTGGAGGCGGAGGAGAAGCACACCGGATCGCAACTGGCGTACGTGCGCTCCATGGTGGAGCATCACGGCTTCGACGCCGCGGAAATCTGCCCTCTCTCGGAACTACCGAACAAGCGCGTCCTGACGCGTTCAGGGTCTGAGCTAGACTGATAGCTGGAGGCGCGCAGATTACGCGCGTAACGTTCGACGAAACCTGGAGCGAGCAGCTGTGGAAGGTCCGGCGGACGAGTTCGGGCGGCTCAGAAGCCGCTGTGAGAGACTGCTCGCGTTGAGCGTGCACAACTTACGGCTCGACCGGGCTCTCGCCGGCATGTACAAAGCTCTCAAGGAGCTGAAGTACTGGCCACCGCTCGTCGCATCACTGCTCAACGGCGATGCGGCCACCGTCGAATGCAACGCCGATGAGGCTGGCATGCTCTCGGCGAATCTGGTTCGTTCGGTTTATACGGTTGGCGACCTCGTCGCCCAAGTAGTGAACATCATCGAGCTTCGTGGCCGAATCAAGCACACGCGCGTTGGGCTCGACGCTGTCGTCGACGATGACTCCTTGGTCGACTCCGTTCGCGTCGCGCTGCAAGACTTGGCGCACTCGTCCGAGTTCGCCTACTTCCGGGAGTTCGCGAATGCGACCAAGCACCGTCAAGGCGTGGGGCACACGGTGTTCGCGACAACGGACGGGCACCGCCTTGAGTTCGGCGCATTCCAGCGCCGCAACGGCACCGTCGAGCCAGAGAGGGACTTCGACCGGATCCTGACCGATGCGCGCTCGATCATGGACAAGGTCGAGACAATCGTGGAGCTACTGATTTCCCGAGGTGAAGCGAGATCGTCGGCCTCGCCACACGCGATGACTGCGGCTAAGCACAGCTTCACATTGTGTGCGACTTCGGACTACGTGCCCTTGGCCAACGCATCTGGTACGTACGTCGCGCGATTGGATGGCGAGAGCAGAGAGCAGCCGGACGCTCCGGATGCCGAGAGCGAGTAGCCAGCACGATCGGCGACCTTCGAGATGCCACCGCACGTTTCGACAGCTTCTTGGTTCTGGCGCAATCCGATTCAGATGCGGCAGAGCGACTACTCGTTGAGGCTGGCACTTCCACCATCTTGACACGTGTCACGTGACGCATTACGTTTGACGCATGATCAAGACGTTCGCGGACAATCGGACCCAGGAGCTGTACGCGACCGGCAAGTCGCGTCGATTCCCGCCCGACATCGCGAGACGCGCGACCCGCAAGCTCGAGTACGTGAACGCCGCGATCTGCTTGGACGATCTTCGGGTCCCGCCGGGCAACCGGCTCCACGCGCTCGAACGCGACCGCGAGGGTCAGCATTCGATCTCCGTCAACGACCAGTGGCGCATCTGCTTCAGGTTCGAAGACGGCGACGCCTACGACGTCGAGATCACCGACTACCACTGAGACGAGGTGCGTCATGAGCATTCCGAACACCGGACGGCTGGATCGCCGCCCCACCCATCCCGGCGAGGTCCTGCGTGAGGACTTCCTGCCCGACTACGGACTCACGGTGACCAGCCTCGCGACGGCACTCGGCGTCTCGCGCCAGACCGTCAACGAACTGCTGCGAGAGCGTCGCGCCGTGAGCCCGGAGATGGCGCTGCGTCTCTCGCTTCTGTTCGGCAACTCGCCGGAGTTCTGGCTGAACCTTCAGCGAGCGGTCGACCTGTGGGACGCGGAGGCGACGATGCGGGATGACGTCCGGCGCATCAAGCCGCTGAGCGTCGCCTGAAGAGCGAACGCCGGACATCACGAAGCTGGTCTCGGAAGAGCCTTAACTCATCGGCGATCTGGGACGGAATCTTTGTTGTGATCGTCTCTCTCGGCTATACTTCGGCTAGCCATTCGAGAGGTCGAGATGATCACCAAGGTCCAGAAATGGGGCAACAGCCAGGGTCTCCGGCTCAGCAAGGAGATCCTGTCCGATGTCGAGATAGACGTCGGAGACGCCGTGGAGGTCGCCGCGCGCGACGGAGTCCTCGTCGTGACGCCCGTCCGCCGGGTCAGGGGTGGGGTCGATCTCACGCAGCTCGTTCGGGAGATCCCCGCGGACTACGAACCCGCTGAACTCGATTGGGGACCCCCTACCGGCAAAGAGGTCTGGTAGGTGGCGGCGTACATCCCCCGCAAGGGAGACTTCATCGCTGTCACGCCCGACCCGCAGTCCGGGCACGAGCAGCGCGGCCGTCGGCCCGCCCTCGTCGTCAGCAACGACTTGTTCAACAGGCACACAGGCTTGTGCATCGCCTGCCCCATCACCAACACCCGCCGAGACTACCCCTTTCATGTGCCGATCCCGGAAGACCAGGGAGTCACCGGCGTCGTCATGGTCGAACAGGTGAGGTCGATCGACTTCCGCTCCCGCGACGTGAGACACATCGGGGACGCACCGGAAGCCGTCCTCCAGGAAGTGCTCTCGATACTCGATGCGTGCATCTACTGAGTAGCCTTCGTTCCCTCCCCGCTTCGCCCTCGTTGCCGCCCTCCCCGAAACCCGACACGCACGTGAAACGGTGCCGAAACACTCCCCTCCTACGCTGGGACCGTCCGAACTGGGAGAAGGAGGGGTCATGCCGAGTATCGACACCGGCGACACCGCGTTCATGCTCGTCAGCGCCGCCCTGGTGCTGTTCATGACGCCGGGGCTCGCGCTCTTCTACGCTGGGATGGTGCGACGCAAGAACGTGCTCTCGACGACGATGCACAGCTTCTTCGCGATGGGGCTCGTCTCGCTGCTCTGGGCGGTCGCGGGGTACACGATCGCCTTCGGGTCGGCGTCGGGCAAGCTCGGGGCGTTCGTCGGCGGGTTCGATGCGCTCGGGCTCAAGGGCGTCGTCACGGGCGTGACCGGCACGATACCCACCTCGGTCTTCGCGATGTACCAGGGCATGTTCGCGATCATCACCGTCGGCCTCATCACCGGCGCGGTCGCGGAGCGCATGCGCTTCAGCGCCTACGTCCTCTTCGCGACGCTCTGGGCGCTCCTCGTCTACAGCCCGCTCGCGCACTGGGTCTGGGGCGGCGGCTGGCTCGCCCGCTTCGGCGCGCTCGACTTCGCGGGAGGCACGGTCGTACACATCGCCTCCGCGGCGGCCGCGCTCGCGTGCGCCCTCGCGCTGGGGAAGCGCAAGGGTCACGGCACCGAGGAGCTGCGTCCCCACAACGTCCCGATGACCGTCCTCGGCGCGGGCATCCTGTGGTTCGGCTGGTTCGGCTTCAACGCGGGGTCGGCGCTCGCCTCCGGCACGCTCGCCGGCTCGGCGTTCATGGCGACGCACCTCGCCGCGGCGTCCGGCCTCGTCGCGTGGTGCGCGGTCGAGAAACTGCGCGGTCACAGGCCGACCACGCTCGGCGCCGCGTCCGGCGCGGTGGCCGGACTCGTCGGCATCACGCCGGCCGCGGGCTTCGTCGGCCCGATGTCCGCGATCGTCATCGGGCTCGCCGCCGGCACGCTGTGCTTCTTCGGCCTGATGCTCAAGGACCGCTTCGGCTTCGACGACGCGCTCGACGTCGTCGGCGTCCACGGCGTCGGCGGCACGACCGGAGCACTTCTCACCGGTGTCTTCGCGAGCAGGGCGATCAACGCCGCCGGCGCGGACGGGCTGTGGTTCGGGGACCCGACGCTGATCCTCAAGCAGCTCGTGGGCGTCGTCGCCACCATCGTCTTCTCGTTCACTGTGAGCTGGGTCATCCTCAAGGCCATCGACGCTACCGTCGGCCTGCGCGTCGACACCGACGCCGAAGAGATGGGGCTCGACCTGGCGGAGCACACCGAGACCGGGTACGTCTTCTAAGAGACTCGACGAAAGGAGCCGGCCGTGAAGAAGATCGAGGCCGTAATCAAGCCGCACAAGCTCGACGAGGTCAAAGAGGCGCTGAACAAGGTCGGGGTGACCGGGCTCACCGCTTACGAGGTCAAGGGATTCGGTCGCCAGAAGGGCCACACCGAGATCTACCGCGGAGCCGAGTACACCGTCGATTTCGTGCCCAAGACGAAGATCGAGGTCGTCGTCGATGACGACCTCGCGACCACCGTCGAAGACGCGATAATCGAGGCCGCGCGCACGGGCAAGATCGGCGACGGCAAGGTCTTCACATACGACTGCGCGAACGCTGTGCGCATCCGCACGGGCGAACGCGGCCCGGAGGCGCTCTAGGGCTCTAACGGACGGTGACTGGCCTGTACGCGCTGTAGGTCGCCGCCGTCTGTGCGTCGGCCGCATGGTACGCGCGGATACGCCAACGCCCGGCGACGGAGAGCCTCACCGATGCGGCCGCATAACGACTCGACCCCGAGGAGGAGTCCGACGCCCTTGCGGCGAAGCGCTGCCTCAACACCCAGCGGCCCGCTTCGTACCGTTCGCACATGATGGTCACCGGAGACGATCCCGCCGCGTGCCGCGGCCTGATCAGCCCGCTCGCCGGGAATCCCACAGCGCTGCGCGCCGCGGAAGGTGCGGACGGCACCGTGAGGTATGCCTGAGGGATCACGAGGCGCTGCGGACTCACGGCTGGCGCCATCGAGCCGGCGCCGGCGAACCGGGCGCGGAAGTACGCGCGGGCGGTAGGCGCCGCGACGCTCGCGGAGAAGCCGCTGTCCGTGGTCGTCGCGTGGCAACCGAGAACCACCTGGCGCCGTCGGAGGACCGCTCGATCAGGATGGTCGCGCCCGTCGAGACCACCGACCCTGACATCAGGGTGCCGGTGATGCGGAGAGTGCCGCCCCAGGCGGGCACCGCCGGGGAGATGCTGCACGTCAGAGATGTGCCTTGCCTCAGCGTGTACGAAAGGACGTAGTCACCCACGCCGGCCGCGGCGAAAACGTCCACGTAGTACGTCCCGGGCATGCTGGCCGTGTAGCCTTCGCATGCGCGACCCTGCTGTAACGCCCCCGCAACACGGAGGCGATACGCTGTTCGCATGGACGCCTCCACGCAGGCAGCACTCTCCGCATACCTCGACGCCCGGCGCGACCTCATCACCGGGGCCGAGCCCGGCCTCGCAGCCGCCCGTGCGCTGTCAGCCTTCACCGACGGGGTCGTCTCGGCGCTCGCCGAGGCCGCATTGTCGCCGCTCGGACGCCCTTGGTCGGTCTGCGCGCTAGGCGGATGGGGAGCTTCGCGCCTGCTTCCCGGTTCCGATATCGACCTGCTCGTCGTCACCGACGCTCCGGCGGCGGGACTGCGAGAGGCGCTCAAGAGCGTGCTCTACCCGCTCTGGGACGCGAAGCTCGAGGTCGGTCATCAGGTCCGCTCTCGCGTCGAGCACGGTCGTGCCGTCCGCGACGATCTCGCGACGCTGACCGCCACACTCACAGGTCGCGTCGTCGCCGGCGATCGCGATCTCGGCGAGCGGACGCTGGCTGATTGCGCATGTGGGGCGCACAAGAGGTCGCGCTCGGTACTCCGCGACCTCGCCGCACGCGAGCGGATGGGCTCCCCATACCTGCTCGAGCCCGACTTGAAGGAGGGAGCCGGGGGTCAGCGCGACCTCGACGAGGCGACGTGGACGGCTGCCGTCCTCGCGGGCGCGCCGGCACGCGACCCGGAGGCGCTCGTCGGACTCGGGCTGCTCTCCCCCGGCGAGCTCGAGAAGCTGCGGACGGCACAAGCGCGTATCGCGACCGCGCGTTGGTCGGTCCATCTCGCTGCGGCGCGGCCTTCGTCGCTGATCACGCTCGACATCGCGAGCGACCTCGGTCCCGAGGCGGAAGCTGTCCAGTCATCACTCGCGGACGCGCACCACCTGCTGCTCGCGCTGCGCGAGCGCGTCGCTGGACGCGCGCCCGCGCCCGTCGAGCCGATCGACGCCGAAGCCCTCTTCGCGCTCGCGGCGTGCGGCACGTCGGCGCTGCCGGAGCTGGAGGCGGCCGCGTGGGCGGGCCTTCTCGACGACCTCGTGCCTTCGTTCTCGGAGACGATGACGCTTCGCCGGCCGGGACTCTCCCACCTCTGGACCGTGGGCGCGCACAGCCTGCGCACCGTCGCCGGGCTCGCCGAACTGCCGAGAGACGATGCTCGGGCACGTCACGAGGATGCGCGAGTTCGGGACCGTCGCGCACTCGTCACCGCCGCGCTCCTCCACGACGTCGGCAAGTCGCAGTCGGGCCCGGACCACCCCGAGCGCGGCGCCGCGATCGCCAGGACGCTCGCTGGACGCTTCAGGCTCGACCCGGACGCCGCGACCGACTGCGCGACGCTCGTGCGCGAACACCTCCTACTCGCGATGACCGCCGCCACGGAGGACGTCCACGACGAGGATGTCGTACTCCGGGCCGCGGCGCGGATCGGTCGGGACGACCTCGTCGCTGCTCTCTACCTTCTGACCGAGGCGGACGCCCGCGCGACCGGCCCGGGAGCTTGGGGGCCCTGGCACGCGGCTCTCGTCGGCGAACTCGCCGACCGGCTGCGCGGCGCGCTGGCCGAGGACGGCGACGGTGCGGGCATCGTCGAGTCCGCCGAGCTCGCCCGCCGCGAGGCGCTCTCGATGCTAGACCGCGATGCGGACGCGCGCCTCGCGGTCTTCGTGCGCGGCGCCCCACTGCGTTACCTCGCCGGCCGGCGGCCCGATGAGATCGCCGCGCACGCCCGCCTCGTCGCCGAACTGGCGGACCTTCGCGACCCGGCCGACGTCGTCGTAGCGATAGGGGTCGGCCCCGCCGAGGGCACGTGGAAGGTGAGTGTGGCCGCCGCGGACCGGCCGGGGCTGTTCGCCTCGATCGCCGGCTCGTTCGCCTTGAGCGGACTCGATATCCTCGCCGCCGAAGGTCACGAGGCGCACGGCGGCGCGGCCCTCGACCTCTTCGTCGTCCGTCCCGACACGCTCGCGGAAGCCGGTGGCGCCGTCTGGGCGACCTTCGAGAGGACGCTGCGCGCGACCCTCTCGTCGAGGCTCGACCTCACCTCGAGCCTTATGCAAAGGCGTGTCCACTACCCACCGAGGCGACCGGGCTCCCCCCGCGTCGAGACCGGGGTCACCGGGGCATACGCTACCGCCGTGCGCATCACAGCGCCGGACCGCGTGGGTCTCCTCCACGACATAGCGCGCGCGGTCGCCGACAGCGGGATGCAGATACGCTGGCTGAAGGCGACTACGCGATCCGGATGGGTGCGCGACGTCCTGCATGTCGTGGACGCGGATGGAGAGCCTCTCGGACACGGCGTCGTCGGCCATCTCGCGATGAGATTGCGAGAGAGACTGACGGCCCGATCCGGACCTCAGTAGCCGAGACCTCGCTTGAGCGCCTCGAACTCCTCGGCCGTGATCTCGCCGCGCGCGAACCGCTCGCGGGCGATGGCGAACGCGCCGTCCGCCGAGGTGCCCGGCCCCGGCGCCGATCCGGCCTGGGCGCCGTGCGCGGAGCGGCGCAGCGCCCACAAGAGGAGCAGGACGACTCCGGCGACCGCGAGCAGGATGAACAACATCATCGCGCCCATGTACAGCCAGTCGGGTCCGCCGGCGCCGTAGCCGCCGGTCCCGTACCCATATCCGTAGCCGCGCATCATGGCGATCGACTCCTTCCGCTCTCGGGATCAGTACCGGTCGGCGCCGGCGGCGAGTTCCTTGACGACCTTCGGATCGGACAGCGTCGACAGGTCGCCGAACGACTCCAGGTCCGTCTCGCCCGCGGCGATCTTGCGCAGGATACGGCGCATGATCTTTCCCGAACGGGTCTTCGGAAGCTCGGCTGAGAACTGGATCCGGTCGGGCTTCGCGATCGGGCCGATCACCTTCCGCACATGGCCGGAGAGTATCTTCGCCAGGTCCTCGGAGGGCGTCTGGCCGTCGCGGAGCGAGACGAACGCATGGATGCCCTCGCCCTTCACGGGGTGCGGGAACCCGACCACCGCCGCTTCGCTCACCGACTCGTGGCTGACGAGCGCGCTCTCGATCTCCGCGGTGCCGAGACGGTGGCCCGAGACGTTGATGACGTCGTCCACGCGACCGAGCAGCCAGTAGTAGCCGTCGTCGTCCACCCGCGCGCCGTCACCCGTGAAGTAGCGCCCCGGGAAGCGCTCGAAGTACGTCTCGCGCAGCCGTCGCCCGTCGGTGTCCCCCCACGTGCCGCGCAACATCCCCGGCCACGGCTCGTTCACGACGAGGTATCCGCCCTCGCCCGCGTCCGCGCGGCTGCCATCCTCGCGGAGCACCTCGGGGACGACGCCGAAGAACGGCACCGTCGCCGAACCGGGCTTCAGCGGCACCGCGGCGGGGAACGGCGTGATCAGGAAGCCGCCCGTCTCCGTCTGCCAATACGTGTCCACGATCGGACGCTCGCCTTTCCCGATGACCTCGTGGTACCACGTCCAGACCTCGGGGTTGATGGGCTCGCCGACGGTGCCCAGCAGCCGCAGGGAGGAGAGGTCGTAGCGGGCGGGCCATCCGTCGCCGTGGCGCATGAGGGCGCGCAGCGCGGTCGGAGCTGTGTAGAGCGTGCTCACGCGGTGCTTCTCGATGATCGCCCAGAAGCGCCCGGGGTCCGGGTACGTGGGCACGCCCTCGAACATGAGGGCGGTCGCCCCGGCGGCAAGCGGTCCGTACACGATGTAGCTGTGCCCGGTCACCCACCCGATGTCGGCGGTGCAGAAGAAGACGTCCTCGTCGCGATGGTCGAAGACGGTCTCGAACGACATCTGCGCGAAGAGCAGGTAGCCTGCTGTGGTGTGCATGACCCCCTTCGGCTTCCCCGTGGAACCCGACGTGTAGAGGATGAAGAGCGGGTCCTCGGCCCCCATGGGCTCGGGCAAGCACTTCTTGCGCACCTCCGGCACCGCGATCTCGAGGTGCCACCACGTGTCGCGACCCGGCTCCATGTCCACGTCGCCGGTGCCGCGCTTCACGACCACGCAGGCCTCGACGCTCGGACACTCGAAGAGCGCGTCGTCGGCGGCGGCCTTGAGCGCGAACTTGCGCCCGCCGCGCACGCCTTCGTCGGCCGTGACGAGCAGCCGCGCGCCGCAGTCCTGGATGCGCTCCCGCAGCGCCGCGGCGGAGAAGCCGCCGAAGACCACGGAGTGGATCGCGCCGATGCGCGCGCACGCGAGCATGGCGATCGGCAGCTCGGGGATCATCGGCAGGTAGATCGCGACGCGATCGCCCTTCTCCACACCCTTCTTCTTCAGCACGTTCGCGAAGCGCGTCACCTCGTAGTGGAGCTGCTGGTAGGTGTACGTCCGCGTGACTCCGTCGTCGCTCTCCCAGATGATGGCCGCCTTGTTCCGCCGCCACGTGTTCAGATGGCGATCGAGGCAGTTCTCGGAGACGTTGAGCTTCCCGTCCTCGAACCAGCGCCAATCGAGATCGGCGAAACCGCCCGAGCGGACCTTGGAGAACGGCTGGTCCCACACGAGCCGTTCGCGCGCCGCGTCGCCCCAGAAGCCGTCCGGATCGTCCACCGATCTCCGGTAGAGCTCGCGATACGACGCGATGTCGGGAACGAGGGCCCGGTCGGCGAGATCTGCCGGCGGAGGATAGACGCGCGCCTCTCCGCCGAGGTGCTCGATCGTGTCGCGCGCTGCCCCTACGGCGTCGGCAAGCTCGTCCATGCGCCCTCCTCGGGATAGGTCGTTCGCACCGGCCTCCGATGTGAAAGATACCCTACGGCGTTCGGATATACTGAATCCTCCGAGCGCGGACACGCTGTGACGACCGACGGACGGAGTGACTTGGGAGCCATCGAGAAGCACGACGCACTGCGCCAGCGCATAGCGTCGCTAGGCGCGCTGCTCGTCGCCTACTCCGGAGGTGTCGACTCCACGCTTCTCGCGGTCACCGCCCGCGCCGTCCTCGGAGAGCGAGCGCTCCCCGTCCTCGCGGTCTCGGACACGTGCCCGGAGTCGGAGGTCGAGGCGGCCCGCGGTGTCGGCGTCGCGCTCGGGCTCGGCGTCCTCGAGGTCGAGACGTACGAACTCACCGATCCGACGTTCCGGGCGAACACCGCCGAGCGCTGCTACCACTGCAAGCGCGAGCTCTTCGGTCTGCTGCGCGCCGTCGCCGACACCCGCGGCCTGCACTGGGTCGCCGACGGCAGCAACGTCGACGACCTGGGCGACCACCGGCCCGGCATGCGGGCCGCACGCGAGTACGGCGTCGTCAGCCCGCTCCTCGACGTCGGCATGTCGAAGAACGACGTGCGCGCCCTCGCCCGGGAACTCGACCTGCCCAACTGGGACAAACCGTCCATGGCCTGCCTCGCGTCCCGCTTCCCGTACGGCGAGCAGATCACGGAGGAGGGCCTGCACCGGGTGGCGCGCGCCGAAGACGCGCTGCGAGCGCTCGGGCTGCGGGGTTTCCGGGTCCGGTCCCACGGCGATGTGGCACGACTCGAGGTCGACCCGTCCGAGATGGAACTGGCGTGGGGATTGCGCGAGCACATCGCCAAGGAGCTCCGCGCCGCCGGATACGCGTTCGCCGCCCAGGACCTGGAGGGATACCGTACCGGGAGCCTCAACGCGACGCTCTCGTCCGCGGAACGCATCGAGTCGATGGACGGCGCGAACGAGGCCTGATTTGTCAGGCGACGATCTCGCGCGCGGCCGCTCGCAGAGCGTACGGCAGACGCCTAGCGAGCCGGTCGGGTCTGAGCGCTGAACGCAGCAGCAGCCGTGTGACGAAAGGTCCGCTCGTCTCGACTATGTCTATGTCTGGGTAGAGCGCTCTTGCGACCCCCTCGACCGTGACGAGCGACTTCACCAGCAGCCCGTATCCCGCCGGTATCCTCACACCGTGCCGGCCGAGCATCTTCAAGAACCCCATCCCGAAGCCGCGCACGTCACGGCTCCCGCCCGCCCCGAACTTCGCGTCGAGCAGCTCGCCCAAGTCGCGGCGAAGGGCTACGGACGCGCCATCCGGCACGCGGACTCCCAGCGCCTCGGACGCCCGGAGGGCACGGTCCGCATCGCGGTACACCAGTGCCGCGAGCAGCAGCGCGACGCTCTCGCGCTCAGATGCGCCGAGCGTCCCGACTATCCCGAAGTCGAGGTAGGCGATCCTGCCGTCGCGAGTCACGAACACGTTCGCCGGGTGCAGGTCCGCATGGTACCGGCCGTGCACCAGGACCTGACGCATGAACGCGGTCGCGCCATGCTCCGCCAGCGCACGCGCGTCGATCCCCGCGAGCGTCGCCGCGTCGATCTCCGTCAGTCTCCATCCGTCGACACGCTCCATCGTCAGCACTCTGCGGCCCGTGAGCGACCATGCGACCCGCGGGACCATCACCAGCGGGTCGTCGCGGAAGTCGAAACGGAACCGGTCCGCGACCCTGCCCTCGACGCGCAGGTCGAGCTCGCGCGCGAGAGACGCCTCGAACTCGTCGAGGAGCGAGTGCGCATCGAACCGGCGGGGAACGCCGAGGCGCGCCAAGACCCTGAGCACCGAACGGGCCCGCGCGACATCGCTGGCGACCGAGGCTTCCGCTCCCGGGCGAACGACCTTGACGACGACCTCCGATCCGGCGGGCATCGTCGGACCCCACGCGGGGCGTGCCTCCTCGCGAAGCGTCGCGCGGTGCACCTGCGCTATCGAGGCCGATGCGAGCGGCTCGGGGTCGAACGTCGCGAACAGTTCCTCGGGAAGCGCACCGAACTGCTCCCGAAAGACCTCGCGTATCGCGTCGACACGGACGGGTTCGACGGCGTCCTGTAGCTTCTCGAGTTCGAAGACGAGCGTTGCCGGGAAGACGTCGGGCCGGACCGAGGCGAGCTGGCCGAGCTTGACGTAGGCGGGCCCGAGGCGCTCGCAGGTCCTGCGCACCGCGACCGCCGCGATGCGCCCGGCTCCGCTCACCGTCCCGCCGTCGGCGGCTCCTGGAGCAACCGGCGGACGGCGTCGACGGACGCCTCCAGCGACTCGAGTCGCGCCCGTACCTCGCCTACCTCGAATCGCAGGTCGTCCAGCGTCCGGCCGACATCGGCTTCGTCGTCGACCCCACCCGATCCACCATCGGCGAGTGCGGCCTTGAGACGTTCCTTCTCC
Organism: Coriobacteriia bacterium; assembly: GCA_041658765.1. Lineage (NCBI taxonomy): Bacteria > Bacillati > Actinomycetota > Coriobacteriia > Coriobacteriia bacterium. The sequence continues at coordinate 51,754 of JBAZZO010000007.1, forward strand.
TTGGCGATGACAGCGGAAAGCCCATCGACGAATGCGTCAGGCCCCCCCGACATGCCCTCAGGACCCGCCACGCCGCCGCGGGCGACCGCCGCCTTCCAGCCCTCGTCGGCGGTCTCGTGGACGAGCGCCCATGCCGCAAGGAACCGAACGATGTCCTCGGCCATGCTCCCCCTCCTCCGACCCAGGTCGGCGCGTCAGACGCGGCGCGACCGGAGCAACCGCAAGCCGTTCAGCGTCACGAGCAAGGATACGCCCATGTCGGCGAAGACGGCCATCCAGAGACTCGCGGTGCCGACAAGCGCCAGAGCGAGCACGAACGCCTTCACGACGATCGAGAAGCCGACGTTCGCCTTGACGGTCGTGACCGTGCGTCGCCCGAGCAGGACGAGTTCCGCGACCGCCCCGAGGTCCTCCGACATCAGCGCGACATCGGCGGTCTCGAGCGCGACGTCCGAGGCTGCAGCGCCCATCGCGACGCCCACGTCGGCGGCGGCGAGCGCAGGTGCGTCGTTGACGCCGTCGCCCACCATGAGCACCGATCCGAACCTTTCGCGCAGATCGCGCACGGCGTCGACCTTCTCCTCGGGCAGCAGCCTCGCTCGCACCTCCGTCACGCCCGCCGTCGACGCCACCGCCGCGGCCGTTCGCTCGTTGTCGCCCGTGAGCATCACCACATGCGCGATCCCCGCCAGCCGCAGGGCCGCCACGGCTTCGCGAGCACCCTCACGCGGCTCGTCCGCGACCGCGAGCAGAGCGATGACGCCCGCCTCCGCCGCGAGTGCGAGCACGGTCTTGCCTTCGCCCTCGAGGCGCTCGATGACCTCGCCGACATCGGCGGGGATCGGCGCTGCATCGTGGGCCGAGGACGGGCTTCCGAGCGTGTACCGCACGCCGGAGACACTCCCCCGGACGCCGACGCCCGCCTCCTGTCTGAAGGAATCCGCATGCCGGACGTCGACCGCCGCGCCCGCCGCCGCTCGCAAGACCGCCGCCGCGACGGGATGCGTCGACCCGACCTCCAGGGCCGCCGCCACGGCGAGCACCTGCCGCGCGTCGGATCCGTCGCACGGCACGATGTCGGTGATCTCGGGCATGCCTCGCGTGAGGGTGCCGGTCTTGTCGAACGCCACCGCGCGGACCGCGGCAGCGGCCTCGAGGAAGACGCCCCCCTTCACGAGGATCCCGTCCCGTGTCGCACGGGTGATCGCGGACACTATGGCGACCGGCGTGGAGATCACGAGCGCGCAGGGGCACGAGACGACGAGCATGACGAGCGCTCGGTAGAACCAGGGCGCGAAGCCGCCCCAGTCGGCGCCGATCGCGAGACCCAGCAGCGGTGGCACGACGGCGACCGCCGCGGCCGCGACGACGACTGCCGGCGTGTACCAGCGCGTGAAGCGGTCGACGAGCCGCTGCATCGGCGCACGCGCGGCCTGCGCCTCCTCGACGAGGTGGACCATCCGGGCGAGCGTCGAATCCGCGGCCGGAGACGTCACCTCCAAGTGCAGTATCCCTGACATGCTCAGACTTCCCGCGAAGACCCGATCGCCGATCGTTCTCTCCGCGGGCACGGACTCGCCGGTGATAGGCGACTCGTCGACCGCGGACCCACCTCCCGACACGGTGCCGTCGAGCCCGATCCGCTCGCCCGGCTTGACCACGAGCGTCTCCCCCACTCCCACCTGGTCCGGAGCGACGAACATCTCCCGCCCGTCGCGCAGGACGCGCGCGCGGGGCGGCGTGAGATCCACCAGCGAGCGGATCGACGCCCGCGTGCGAGCGAGCGCGCGTGCTTCGAGGATCTGACCCAGCGAGAAGAGGAAGACCACCATCGCGCCCTCTTGCCACTCGCCGATCGCCGCGGCGCCGGCGACCGCAAGGGACATGAGGACGTTCATGTCCAGGGTACGTGCGCGCAGTGCGAGCGCGCCGCGGCGCGCGGTCAACCAGCCGCCTACGACTATCGCCGCAGCGTACGCGACCGGCGCGAATGGCGAGCCGCCGTGCGAGAACAGCCATCCGGCGACCAGCAGGACGCCCGACACCGCGGTCGTAGCCTCGTGGCCCTGTGCCCACACGGAACCGTGACCCTGCGGGACCCGGCCGCCCTCGAGGGGCTCGATGCCGTGACCGGCGTCCCGTACGACCTTCAAGACCTCTGCCCGGGGATCGGTGCTCGCCTCGTATTCGAGCACGAGCGAACCGCTCGCGAAGTTCAACTCAGCCGAGCGCACGCCCTCGACCCTCTCGACGGACTTGGCCACGGTCCGCGCGCAGTCCGGTCAATCGAGACCGGTCACGCGATAGGCCGCGCGCGAGGGCTCTCCCGTACTCATCACGGACGCTCGCTCGCGTGAGCGCGCCCCTGCGTCAGAAGGGCGGCGACATGCTCGTCCGCGAGAGCGTAGACGGCGCGCCTCCCGTCGCGACGGAATGCGACAAGATCGATATCTCGCAACAACCGCAGCTGGTGCGACACGGCGGAAGCCGAGACGCCCGTCAGCCGAGCCAGATCGCAGACGCACAGCTCCCCGACGGTCAGCGCCGAGAGGATGCGCAGCCTTGTGGGATCGCCGAGCGCCCCGAAGATGCGAACGAGAGTCGTCATGTCCCGCGCGTCGGGAAGGGCCTCTTCGGCCCGCAACACCGCCGCCTCGTCGACGACGACGGCCTCGCACTCGCCGATGTCCGTGTCGCCTTTGTGTGAACGTCTGCTCATACGTTCATGCATACACCCGGAACGCGCGAACGTCAAGCGGGAAGGCGGGTGCGGATCAGTCGACCTGCACGTTCGGGTCGATGCCCAGGTTCTCGAGGTGCTTGTAGTACTCCTCTTTCGTGTACTCACGGTTGAGGATGTTGTAGCGCGCACCGTTCAGGCCCGCGCAGTGCGTGCAGTCCTTGCAGTCGACGCACTGGATGCACTCGATGCACGAGTCACAGTTGTGGCAGTGGAGGCACGCCCGCGAGTTGTAGACGAAGTTGCACCCTCGGCAGGCCTCGACGTTGTAGCAGCCGTAGTTGTTCAGGCCGTCGCGATCGTGGGTGTGCTCCATCCGCAGCTTGTGCCAAGCGTCCAGGAACCCGCTGTCCATCCGTCCGCCTCCCCTGAGGACCTCGATCAGTCGTCGCCACCGAGTGCGATGCTCGTGTGCAGGTAGATCCGCCTGCCCTGTGGTGTCTTGAAACCCGTGAAGTAGACAGCCGAGCGCACGCGCGCGCCACGCTCCTCGTCGTAGAACGTCGCCTCGATGTCCTCGTCCTCGGCCACGGCCCGCTCGAGAGGGCAGCCAGGGTACGGGTCATCGAGACCGTGCACGATGCTCGGACAGTAGCCGCCGATGATGTCCTCGGGAAGGATCTGTAGATCGCGCCGGACGGCGTGGTTGGCCATGAGGATGTGATGATCCTCGTCGATGATCAGCACGTAGTACGGGAAACTGTCGATGAGTGCTTGGATGTCGAGTCCGCCGAGCGGATCCGCCGTCATACCACGCGCCTCCCTTCGAGAGACCTCGTTTCGCCCTGCTGGCGACGTTACGCGTCCGGACGCGAACCGGCAACGCTCACGTGACATCCCGTCGCGAGAACGCGACGACGCTCACCGCCATCAGGACTACGCTCGACACCGCGAGCACCCACCATGTCTCGGGCGCGGCCGTCCCCTTCTCGACCAGTCGCGCCGGGTCCCAGTACTTGAAGATGTTGACCGGCTCGAAGACGTCCGCCCAGTCGGCGACGTCGCGAAGGAAGTGCATCAGCCACATCGCCGCGACGACACCCCCGGTGACGCCGGCCGAGACACCGGACCCTCGCGTCACTGACGACACGGCTAGCGCGAACGCCCCGAGGAGGAGCATCAGGAGGAAGCCGACGCCTCCGAGTACCCATAGGTGAGCCGGGGTGAACTCCACCCTCTGGTCGCGGGCGACGAGCCATATCGGCACGAACGACGATGCGACGACCGCCGCGTCGACGACGACGAGGCCCACGATGCGGGTGAAGGCGAGCGAGACGCGCGACACGGGCATCGAGAGCAGCAGCTCCATCGTCCCGGCCTCCACCTCGCCGCCGAACGTCCTCGCGGCGTACGCGATGATCGCCGCTCCCGCGATGAGCACCCACATGAAACCGGTGTACTCCGTCGCCAGGAAGCCGCCGAAGGTGTTGAACGAGACGGACGACCCCGCCATGAACCTGTAGAGTTCCGAGGGTATCGCCTTGAGGAACTGGTCGAGATCGACCTTGGCGATGCTGGGGTAGAAGTACGCCATGTAGCCGCCGTACGTCGCGAGACCGACGCAGTACCAGAACAACCCCCACCGGCGCTGATGCAGTGTCCCGCGCAACAGGGTCCAGCTCATCGCGCCTCACCCCCCTCGGGCGCTGTGCCCCGATAGTACTCGAGGAAGACCTCCTCCAGATCGGCGTGCATGATCTCGATGTCACGCACACGCCGTTCGCATACTCTGCGCAGCACCCCGTCCATCTCTTCGCCCTTCACCACGGCGCGCAGAGTGTGCGTCGAGAACGCCTCGATGTCGGAGAGGCCGGGCAATCCTTCGAGGAATCCGGCGTCGACCGGCTCCGCGAACGTCACCTCGAGCCGGCGGATGCGCTTGTGTAGGAGGGACGTGATGTCCTCCTCTGCGACGAGACGTCCTTCGCGGACGATCCCGACCCTGTCGCAGACCTTCTCCACCTCCGGCAGGATGTGGCTGCTGAAGAAGACCGTAGCCCCCGCCGCGCGGCGCCGCCCGAGTATCTCGAAGACCGTCTGCTGGTTCAGCGGGTCGAGACCCGACGTCGGCTCGTCGAGGATGAGCAGCTCCGGATCGTGCATGAGCGCGATGACGAGGGCCAGCTTCTGCTTGTTGCCCTTGGAGAGATGCTTGACGCGCTTCGTCGGGTCGAACTCGAGCTGCTCGAGCAGCTCGGTCTGAGAGGACGGCGCGGACCCGCGAAGGCCGCTGACGTAGTCGAGGAGCCACCGCCCCGTCTCGTTCTCGTAGAGCCTCACTTCGCCTGGAACGTAGCCGATCCTCCGCCGGAGCCGGGCGCCGTCGAGCGTCACCGTCTGCCCCAGCAGCGAGGCGGCTCCCGCAGTAGGCTTCAGCATCCCCAGCAGGCAGCGGATGGTCGTGGTCTTCCCCGCCCCGTTCGGTCCGAGGAATCCGAAGGCCTGCCCGGCCGCGACCGAGAACGTCAGGTCCTCGATGCCCCGGGTCTTGCCGTAATACTTCGTGAGACCGCCCACGTCGATCGCCGTGTCCATGCTGGCCCCCTTCACCGCTTCCTCCTGCGCACTCCATGCGCCGAACCGCGGCGCTCGCCCTTCTTAAGCCGCGCGAGGACCTCCCCCTCGGGTGTCGACTCGACCTCGACCTTGAGCTTCACGATCTGGTCCCTCAGGCGCGCCGCGGACTCGAAGTCGAGCGCCTCGGCCGCGCCGTGCATCTCCTCCTCCATCGTCGAGAGGATGCGCGCGAACTCGTCACGAGGCAACCGCGCGAGTTCGGATGCGACCTCCTCGCTCACCTCGACGCCGGCCTCCGTCTCGCGCACGTACTGTGCGATGTCGTGGATCGCCTTGCGGATCGTCTGCGGCTCGATGCCGTGCTCCTCGTTGAACGCCGCCTGGAGTGCGCGCCGGCGCTGCGTCTCGTCGATCGCCGCCCGCATCGACTCCGTGACCTCGTCGGCGTACATGATGACCTGCCCGGACACGTTGCGCGCCGCCCTGCCCATCGTCTGGATGAGGCTCCTCGCGTTGCGCAGGAACCCCGACTTGTCGGCGTCTAGGATGGCGACGAGGCTCACCTCTGGGAGGTCGAGTCCCTCGCGAAGCAGGTTGATCCCGACGAGGCAGTCGAAGACGCCGGCGCGCAGATCGCGCAGGATCTCGACCCGCTCGAGCGTCGCGACGTCCGCATGCAGGTAGCGCACTCGCAGCCCCTGCTCGAAGAGGTAGCTCGTGAGGTCCTCGGCCATGCGTTTCGTGAGCGTCGTCACGAGCACGCGCTCGTCGCGCTCCGCGCGTTCGCGCACCTCGTGGACGAGGTCGTCGACCTGCCCGCGAGTCGACCGGACCGAGATGGAGGGGTCGACGAGGCCCGTCGGGCGGATGATCTGCTCGACGACTCTCCCGCTCGCGCGCAACTCCATGTCGCCCGGCGTCGCGGAGACGTAGACGATCTGACCCACCCGCTCCATGAACTCGTCGTAACGCAGCGGGCGGTTGTCGAGCGCCGACGGGAGACGGAACCCGTGCTCTACAAGTGTGAGTTTCCGGTTGCGGTCTCCCTCGTACATGCCGCGGATCTGCGGCACGGTCACGTGCGACTCGTCGATGACGGTCAGGAAGTCCTTCGGGAAGTAGTCGATCAGACAGTTCGGCGGCTCGCCGGGTGAACGCCCGTCGAGGTGCCGCGAGTAGTTCTCGATCCCGGAGCAGAACCCCATCTGCTCGAGCATCTCCAGGTCGTACGTGGTGCGCATCTCGAGGCGCTGCGCCTCGAGCAGCTTCCCCGCCGCCCTGAGCTCGGCGAGCCGCCCGCGCAGTTCCTCGCGTATGGTGCCGAGGGCGGCCTGCAGCTTCTCCGGGACCGTCACGTAGTGGCTCGCCGGCCAGATGGGCAGAGCATCGAAGGACGCGAGAGACTCCCCCGTGACCTGGTCGACCTCCCGGATCGACTCGATCTCGTCTCCGAAGAACGCGACGCGGACCGGATGGTCGGCGTAGGGCGGGAAGACGTCGAGGACGTCGCCTCGCACGCGGAACGTCCCCCGCGAGAGCTCGTAGTCGTTGCGGTCGTACTGGATGTCGACGAGCTCGCGCAGGACCGTGTCCCGGTCGCGCTCCTCCCCGACCGTCAGAAAGACGGCCGTGCCCGCGTAGTCCTCGGGTGAGCCGATGCCGTAGATGCAGCTCACACTCGCCACGACTACGACGTCCCGGCGCGAGAGCAGAGCGGCGGTCGCCGCGTGGCGGAGCTTCTCGACCTCCTCGTTGATCGAGGCGTCCTTCTCGATGTACGTGTCGGTCGTCGGCACATATGCCTCGGGCTGGTAGTAGTCGTAGTACGAGACGAAGTAGACGACCGCGTTGTCGGGCAGGAAGTCCTTGAGCTCGGAGGCGAGCTGTGCGGCGAGGGTCTTGTTGGGGGCCATCATCAGCATCGGCCGCTGGAGACGCTCGAGCATCTTCGCGATGGTGTACGTCTTGCCCGACCCAGTGACGCCGAGCAGCGTCTGCTCGCGAAGCCCGGACTCGACGCCCTGCACGAGCTCTTCGATCGCCTTCGGCTGGTCACCCGCCGGCTCGAACTCCGAATGCACCACGAGACGCTGTGCCACCGGTCACTCCCTCTCCGACTTGCATGGTGGCTAGTGGTTACCACACCCGCGCGACGAAGACCAGAGGGGGAGAACGGTGCGACCTGAGGGGACACCCCGCCTATCGGCGCTATCGGCGCGTCAGCGAGTCGCGGCTATCATGGCGCGCAACTGGCCAAGCGCGGCCGCATCCTCGGCAGGGGCGTAGAGGGTGTACATGTACTCGCCGTCGTTCCAGTTGGCCACCGTCTTTACATGCCAACCCAAGGCGCGACCGCTCTGAACGCCCCCCACGTAGGTGAAGACATCCTTACCGGAGACCGTTTCTCTCCGGGCATGCGTCCTTCCATCAGTTCCATCGGTGAAGGTGATGTCTGGGGACCCAAGATCCGCGAAACTATCCAGGTCGAAGTGCCCTGGAGTCACGTATAGGTGCACGCCGGTAGAGTACAGTAACGAGAGGGCAAAGAACTCTGGGGCTTCGCCGTGAGCCGGATCACCTTGACGAAGCACGACCTTCTTCACGGCGTCTCGTCCGATCCGGGGCAGAGGAACCGGTCTTCCGATACGACGCAACGCCTCATCGATGTCGATCCCCTCGACCTTCGGATCGTCGATCGGAGCGGTCTCGGTCAGGAAACGACTTGCCTGTACGCTCGATGCGACGCGGCCGGGACTCGAGACCGTCTTCGGAGCGGCTCTACCTACTGCGCCGGAGGTGTTCCTCACACTGGCCGTGCATCCAGAGCTGATGAGAAGCGCGGCCGCCAACGCTGCTATACACGATCCCTTGAGTCGGTTCATCGACTTCCCGTCCCTCGCACTTCAAGGCGACGACTATCTGTTATGGTCATCGCAGTACACCCAGTGGTTCGAGTCGCCGACGTGATTGAATCTGAAAGAGTAAGCCCCGTCCGATCCTTCGGCGACACCATGCCACCAGTAAAGCCAGCCACCATTGGACTGCTTGAGTTTCATCCAGGTGATATCGGCGCGGGGGTCCACGCCGGTGTTGCACCGTTCCTCACCCACCGTAGGACGTCCCATCAGAAGTTGCGGCATGTCCCACCAGGTATGCGCAAGATAGTTCCCATAGTAGACATCCCAGTCGTCGTTACCTCTTCTCTGAAGGCTGGGGGTGGTCCTCTCTCCTACGGTGAATGGAAATGTGTAGGAGAAATCCTCACCGGCGTATACCCCATCCTTGTATCTCACAGTGAAGAACCAGGGGTCGTGATTCTCGGGAAGACCCCAGGCTCCTGCCCCCGATCCGGTGGAGGTATAACCGACCTCGACAGCCCAGGAGTTCGGGTAGTCCGGATTGCGCACGTACATGGAGTTCACCTTCACGCCCGTAGCAGGCCGGGAATAAGCGAACATCGTCCCCATAACGCCGTAGGCGTTTCTCACATCGCTTCCGTCAGACCAGGTAACCCGACCTCCAGCACCCGGAAAACCGAGCGCCACCTGAGGCACGAGAAGAAGAAGCGTCAGAGAGGCGACGAACGGCGCGCCTCGGAATCCAACTCGCCTGGTGGCTGCGACGCGCATCTCACGCAACATGCATGCCCCCAACTCTCTAGCTTGGTGGACACACGACCTCAACCCCAGACTACGCCCCCCCCGTTGACAAACGCAATAGCCCACCGTTACCTACAGTCTGACGACCTTCGGCTGATCGCCCGCGGGCTCGAACGGAGCGTCGACGCGCAATGGCTTGCCCGTCATCGCACGTTCCCACGCCAGGTCGGGAAAGCATCGGGGTAGAGATCCTCGTAGCGCTCGCGTGCCCGCATCACGCGCAGCACGAAGTGACGCGTCTCGGGGAAGTCGATCGCCTCCCGGATGTCACCGCCGGCGCCGGCCCACACGTCGGCGTTGCGCAGCCCCGCGTTGTACGCGGCGAGAGCGACCTCCACCTCGTGATAGCGGCCGATGAGGTAGCGCAGGTACGCCACACCGTACTCGACGTTCACCTCCGGGTCCGACAGCTCCTTGCCGGCGACGACCGTCTCGGCGACGAGACCTCGCTGGCGCAACTCGCGGGCGGTCTCCGGCATGACCTGCATGAGCCCGATCGCACCCGCCTTCGACACCTCATCGGCGTCGAAGCCGGACTCCGCGTTCACCACGGCGCAGACGAGAAAAGGGTTCACCTTGTGGCGCAGCGCGGCGCCCTCGATCACGCGCTCGTAGGAGAGTGGGTGGTAGAGGCGCTGCCAGACCGCGGGCCCTCGCGCGAACAGGTAGGCCAAGGTCGCGAGCACGGCGACCACGGCGACGACGACGACGCGCACGGTGGTGAAGACGCGCTCGTCACGCGACACGCGGCGCCACCTCGCGATCCCAGAACCGCTCGAGGGCCGCCCGAAGCGCCTCCGCGGAACCGGAGTTGTCGACGACGGCATCGGCGATGGCCGCTCGTTCGCTGTCGCTCGCCTGCAGTCCGCATCGCCTCGCCGCGTCGTCGGCGTCCATGCCTCGCGCCCGGGCACGGGCCATGCGCACGCCTTCGGGCGCGTCGAGGCTGACGATGAGCCCGCACAAGGAGCGGACCTCGGGCGACTCCACGAGCAGCGGCACCTCGACAACGACGACCGACGGCGGGGACGGCGAAGCGGCCAGGTCGTCGAGCCGGGACCGCAGGGTGTCGGCTACCAGAGGATGCAGGATCGCGTCGAGCCGTCGCGCGTCGCCACCCGACGCGAAGGCGAGAGACGCGAGCCTCGCGCGGTCGATGCGACCCCCGGGGTCGAGGATACCGGCGCCGAACGTCCCGACGACCGCCGGGTATCCGACCGCGTCCGGCTCCAGCAGAGCCCTGGCCACCTCGTCCGCGTCGAGCACCACGGCACCGCGCTCGGCGAAGAACGAACCTGCCAGCGTCTTGCCGGCGCCCAGACCGCCCGTCAGACCGACCACGAGCACTGTTCCACCTCCGTGACACGTCCCGAAACGTCGGGGCCGGACCGTTGAACGGTCCGACCCCGCACATCGTACTCCATCGACCGGACCGGGTCCGGCCTGCGCCTACTCGGCCGCGGGCTCTTCCTCTGATACCTCGACGGCCTCCTCGGCCTCGGGCTCCTCGGCGGCTGCCTCTTCCGGCACGGCCTCTTCGACCGGAGCCTCTTCGGGCACGGCCTCTTCGACCACGGCCTCTTCGACCGGAGCCTCTTCGGACTCCTCGGCGACATCCTCCGCGGGCGTCTCCTCCGATATCTCGACGGCCTCCTCGGCCTCGGGCTCCTCGGCGGCTGCCTCTTCCGGCGCGACCTCTTCGACCGGGGCCTCTTCGACCACGGCCTCTTCGACCGGAGCCTCTTCGACCACGGCCTCTTCGACCGGAGCCTCTTCGGGCGCCTCGGCGACGTCCTCGGCCGAGGCCTCGGAGACCTCTTCACCCTCAGCATCCTCGACGCCGCCGGAGACAACTTCTGTCGCCGCGCGGATAGACAACGAGATGCGACGGCGATCGAGGTCGACATCCATGACCTTGACCATCACTTCCTCGCCGACCCGCGTGACGTCCTCGGGAGTCTCCACGTGGCCCTTCGCCATCTCGGAGATGTGGACGAGGCCTTCGACGCCGTCACCGATCTCAACGAACGCGCCGAACGGCACGAGCTTCGTGACCGCACCCGTGACGATGGCGCCGATCGGGAACTTCTTGACGAGCTGCTTCCACGGATCGTCCTGCGTCTGCTTGAGGCCGAGCGAGATGCGCTCGCGGTCGAGGTCGACGTCGAGGACCTGCACGTTGACCTTGTCGCCGACCGCGACGACCTCGGACGGGTGGTTCACGTGGTTCCAGGACAGCTCCGAGATGTGCACGAGACCGTCGATGCCGCCGAGGTCGACGAATGCACCGAAGTCGACGATGCTCGAGACCGCGCCCGGCAGGATCTGGCCCTTGTGGAGCTTGGTGAGGATCTCCTGACGCTCGTGCTTGCGTCCCTCTTCGAGGACGACGCGGCGCGACAGGACGACGTTGTTGCGGTTGCGGTCCATCTCGATGACGCGGCACTCGAGCTGCTCGCCCATGAAGACGGTCAGGTCCTTCACCCGGCGAAGGTCGACCAGGGACGCGGGCAGGAAGCCGCGAAGACCGATGTCGAGTATGAGACCGCCCTTGACGATCTCGATGACCTCTCCGAACACATCCTCGGCGGCGGTGAACTTCTCCTCGATGTTGACCCAGGCGCGCTCGTACTCCGCGCGCTTCTTGGAGAGGATGAGCCGGCCGTCCTTGTCCTCCTTCTGGAGGACGAGAGCCTCGATGCGGTCGCCGAGCGACACGATCTCGGAGGGATCGACGTCCTTGCGGATGGAGAGCTCTCGCGCCGGGATGACGCCCTCGGACTTGAAGCCTATGTCGAGCAGGACCTCGTCCCGCTCCACCTGGACCACGACGCCCTCGACGAGGTCGCCCTCGTCGAAATCGGTCATCGTCCCGTCGATGAGCGCATGCATCTCCTCGTCGGAGTACTCGCGCTCGTCGATCACGCTCTCATCACTGAATGGTGCCATGGTGGGTGCCCCTTCCGTGGTTCGGGGGCCCCGGTTCATGTCGTCACGCTCGTCGACTAGTGGCCTACAGGGTGGCCGTGCGGCCGTCTGTTCCTCGTCGCCAGGCTTTCCATACATGTACTCGGGGACCGGTCACTTTCCTCGGTATACCCGCTCTTGGCGCTGGCATACCGAGGAGAAAGCATACTACGCCGGCGCGGGGGGCGCCAGGGGTGCTCGGGCGCGTAACGGCGATGCGCGGACCTACTTGGCGCTCGCCCAGTCCGGCCCCGCCCCGACGTTCACCTCGATAGGCACGGAGAGCGCCGCCGCGCGCGTCATCGACTCGGCCGCAAGGGCCTTCACGGCCTCGAGTTCGGAGACCGGCGCCTCGAAGACCAGTTCGTCGTGGACCTGCAGCACCATCCTTGCGCGCAGGTCCTCCGCGCGCAGCCGGCGGTCCGCCTCTATCATCGCCAGCTTCATGATGTCCGCTGCCGTCCCCTGCATCGGATGGTTCATCGCCGTGCGTTCTCCGAAGGCGCGCAGGTTGTGATCGCTCGCGAGCAACGTCGGGATCCGGCGCTTGCGACCGTAGAGAGTCACCGCCCAGCCGTCGCGATGCGCCGCCGCGACCGTGGCGTCGAGGTACGTCCGGACACCGGGATACGCGGCGAAGTACCGGTCGATCATCGCCTGGGCCTCGCCGTACCCGATACCGAGCGATCCGCCGAGCCCATGCGCGGTCTGTCCATAGACGATGCCGAAGTTGACGGCCTTCGCCCTCCGGCGCTGCTCGGGAGTCACGTTCTCAGGCGTGACCCCGAAGACACGCGAAGCGGTCACCGAGTGGAAGTCGCGTCCGGAGGTGAACGCCTCGATGAGGCCTTCGTCACGCGAGAGGTGCGCGAGTATCCTCAGCTCGATCTGTGAATAGTCCGCCGTGACCATCAGGTCGCCCGGCTCGGCGGGCACGAACGCGGCGCGGATACGAAGCCCGAGCTCGGAGCGTATCGGGATGTTCTGCAGGTTCGGGTTCGACGACGAGAGCCGGCCCGTCGCCGCGACCGTCTGGTTGAACGTCGTATGGAGCCGGCCGTCCTCACCCAGCAACCGAGGAAGGGCGTCGATGTACGTCGACGTGAGCTTCGTGAGCTCGCGGTACGCGAGGATCCGCTCGGCTATGGGATACGCGGGCGCGAGTGCTGAAAGGACCGACGAGTCCGTGGAGTATCCGGTCTTCGTCCGCTTCCCCGGCGGCAGACCTAGTTTGCCGAAGATGACTTCTCCGAGCTGCTTCGGAGAGTCGACGTTCAAGTCGTCCACTCCGGCGAGGGAACGGATCTCGGCAGCGATGGAGGCGATCTCGCCGGACGTCTCCTCACCGAGGGCGCGCAGGGCCGCCACGTCGATGCCGACGCCGACGTCCTCCATTCGTACGAGAACGGGCACGAGGGGCAGCTCTATGTCGCTCAGACACGCGAGCGAACCGTCTTCCTCGAGCCTCTCGAGCAGCGCGGACGCGAGCAGCGCGGCGCCGTGCGCCCGCCCGGCGGAGGTCCCCTGCTCGCACGAGACCTCCGCACCGAGATAGGCGTCGCACAGACCTTCGACGTCGTATCCCGAGCGCTCGGATTCCAGGAGGTACGCCGCGACGCCGCAGTCGAGCGTCCTCGCGGGCTCCAGCGAGCCCAGGGGGTCCGTCACACCGTCCCTCAGCACGTGCAGCAGGATCTTGAGGTCCGGTGACGCGACGAGTCCGCGCGCGAAGAGAGACTCGGCGGCACCCGCGGCAGCGGTACCCGAGAACCTCCCCACGACGCCCGCTTCGCCGGCCGGTATCGCCAGCACGAGTTCGAGCCGGTCGCCGAAGAGCGACTCCCCCGCTCCGTCGTCGCACACCGCGCCGACCCAACGAGGTGGACCGTCGAGGCAGGACTCCAGCGCGGCTTTCGCTTCGGCCTCGCCCACGACCGGCCACGCCGCCGACACGCGCACGGTCTCGACCATCGGAGCCGCATGCTGTGGCGCAGACCCGACCAGCTCCCGCAGGCGAGGCACGAGCGACGTGAAGCGCAACTCCTCGAAGGCGGCGACGGCTTCCGCGAGATCGAACGTGCCCCACTCCACGGACGCCGGGTCTAGATCGATCGGCACGTCGCACCTGATCGTGGCGACCTCCCTGCTCACGCGCGCGCTGTCCGCATACTCCCGCAGGTTCTCGCCGAGCTTGCCCTTGATCGAAGCGGCGTTCTCGAGGACCGCGTCGAGCGTCCCGTGTTCGGCGATGAGCTTCGCCGCGGTCTTCTCCCCGACCCCGGGCACTCCGGGGATGTTGTCGGAGGTGTCCCCTTTCAGGCCGAGGAAGTCCCTCACCTGCGCCGGGGTGACACCGTAGCGGTCGAAGACGGCGTCCGCGTCGTAGACGACGAGATCACCGAGACCCTGCTTCGAGGTCACGACGACCACGTCGTCACCGACGAGCTGGAACGCGTCCCGATCGCCCGTCACGAGCAGCACGCGAAGACCGGCGGCCGCACCGCGCTCGGCGAGCGTGCCGAGGATGTCGTCGCCTTCCCAGCCGTCGACCTCGACCACGGGCACATGAAGCGACTCCAGGAGGCGCTTGACCATCGGGAACTGCGCCCTGAGATCGTCGGGCGTCGGAGGTCTGTGGATCTTGTACCGCGCGAGCGCATCGGTGCGGAAGGCCGGACGGCCCTTGTCGAAGGCGACGACGAGCCCGTCAGGACGCAACTCCGAGATGAGCCTCACCAGCATGGAGACGAACCCGAACACCGCGTTGGTCGGCCGTCCGTCCGGTGCGGTCATCGTCGGCGGCAGGGCATGGTACGCGCGGTGCACGAGGCTGTTGCCGTCGATGACCGCGAGCACGCGCTTGGCCACGTGAGCCGCCTTTCGGGTACGAACGTGATGTGACGCTCTTGCGTCCGGGAAGACCACGGCCGCGTCTGTGATGGTAGCAGAGCGTCGAGACGCCGGTGATGAGGAGTCCTGTGGGTCTGTTCGCCTGGGCCGCTCCGCTGTTCGGCCGCTGGGCCGACCGATGGTCCGACGAGGACGCGGCGGTCATCGCCGGTTGGCTGAGCGGAGCCGTCGGGGCTCACGGGGCCGTCCTCGACATCGGGGGCGGGACGGGCGCTCTCGCCGTCCGGCTCGCGGACATCCTGGGTGCACGCGTCACCGTCCTCGACCCGACCCCCGAGATGCTCGCCTACGTTCCGGAACATCACCGTGTCGCCGCGGTCGTCGGTGTCGCGGAGCGCATGCCCTTCGAGAGCGGGACGTTCGACGCGGCGATCGTCTCCGATGCGTTCCACCACTTCCGCGATCAAGGCGGTGCGGTGCGAGAGATGGCCAGAGTCGTCCGGCGCGGCGGCACGGCCGTCGTGCTCGACCTCGATCCGCGTCCTTTCGCCATGCGGCTCATCGTCTTGGGAGAGCGGCTCGTCGGCGAGCCCGGCGCGTTCCGCACCCCCGAGGACATGTGCGCCTTCATGGCGGCTCACGGTATCCACGGCGACTGCGAGCGTACGAAGGGCGCGTCTTACCGCTTCCTCGGCACCGTAGAGTAGAGGAAGCGCTCAGCCCCGCCAGAGGTAGCCGACGTTGCGGACGGTCTCGAGGCGAGCCGCCAGTTCCGGCCCTATCTTCGACCGCACCCGCCGCACGTGGACGTCGACCGTCCGCGAACCGCCATAGTAGTCGGACCCCCACACACGGCGCAGGAGCACCTCCCTGCTGTAGGCGCGGTCCGGATGCGTCACGAGGAAGGAGAAGAGCGCGTACTCGAGATATGTGAAGTCCACCGGCACGTTGCCCACGCTCGCCTGGTAAGTCGCCAGGTTGAGCGTGAGGTGGTCGATGCGCACGAGTTCCTGCGTCGTCGCTTCCTCGCCGGGCCACAGGATCGCCCGCACGCGCGCCCTCAACTCCTGAGACGACCCTCCTCGCACCATGAAGTCGCACGGTAGACGCACGGGCAGACGCAACCCGGGCAACGCCTCCTGCTCGAGCAGCAGGAGGAGCCTGACCTCGAGCCCCTCGGCCGCAGCATGCTCGATCGTCTGCATGAGAGGCTCCGGGTTCCGCCCTCCGTCGAGGACGACGACGTCGACCTCACCGGCACTCAAGCGCGCGACGAGCTCCGCGGCCGGGACCCGGATGATCCGGATGTCGAGGTCCTCGAGGGCGGCGGACGCCCACGCAGCGGTGTGCGGATCGTCGGCCGCTATCAGTGCTGTCTTCATGTGCACGATTCTACCGCTCCATCCCTTATCGGGAACCACGAGCGCCGGACGGAGGGTTTCTCCGCCCGGCGCCGTTGCCGCGCTCGTAGTGACGCCCAAGGGGCGCCAAAGACCTACAATACCGACAGGTACTTGTCCGTCTCCCAGGGTGAGACCATCGAGACGTACTCCGCCCACTCGGCCTTCTTGTTCTCGACGAAGAACGCATGGATGTGCTCGCCGAGGACCTCCTTCATGAGCTCGGAGCCCTCGAACAGCATGATCGCCTCTCCGAGGTCCTTCGGCAGAGTGCCGATGCCGGCGTCCGCCAACTCCTGCTCGGACATGTGGAAGATGTTGTTGCTCGCCTCAGGCATGAGCGGAAGCTGCTCCTCGATGCCCTTCAGGCCAGCGCCGAGCATGACCGCGAACGCCAGGTAGGGGTTGCACGAGGGGTCGGGCGAACGCAGTTCGATGCGCGTCGCGTTCTCCTTGCCCGGCTTGTACATCGGCACGCGGACCATCGCCGAGCGGTTGCGGCGGGCCCATGAGACGTAGACCGGAGCCTCGTAGCCCGGGACGAGCCGCTTGTAGGAGTTGACCCACTGGTTCGTGACCGCGCAGAACTCGGGCGCGTACTTCAGCAAGCCGGCGATGTAGTGCTTGGCGACCTTCGAGAGGTTGAAGCCCTCGGGGTCCTTCGGGTCGAAGAACGCGTTGCCGTTCTTGTCGAACAGCGACTGGTGCACGTGCATGCCCGATCCGTTCACACCCTGGATCGGCTTGGGCATGAACGTCGCGTACACGTCGTTCTGGTACGCGATCTCCTTCACGACCAACCGGTAGGTCATGACGTTGTCCGCCATGGAGAGGGCATCGCAGTAGCGCAGATCGATCTCATGCTGCGACGGCGCGACCTCGTGGTGGCTGTACTCCACCGGGATGCCCATCTTCTCGAGCGTGAGGACGGTCTCGCGGCGAAGATCGGACGCGACGTCTAGAGGTGTGAGATCGAAGTAGCCGCCGTGGTCGAGGACCTCGGTGGACTCGGAGTCCGCGAAGTAGAAGAACTCGAGCTCGGGGCCGACGTACATCGTGTAGCCCATGTCCGACGCCTTCTTGAGGACGCGACGAAGAGCGTGGCGCGGATCGCCCTCGAAGGGCGTGCCGTCGGGCTTGACCACGTCGCAGAACATCCGGGCCACACCCGACTCGCCGGGACGCCACGGCAGCACCTGGAAGCTCTCCGGATTCGGATAGGCGACCATGTCCGACTCCTGGATGCGGGTGAACCCGTCGATCGAGGAGCCGTCGAAACCCATGCCCTCCTCGAACGCGTTCTCGAGCTCGGCATCGGTCACCGCGAAGGACTTAAGGAATCCCAGCACGTCCGTGAACCAGAAGCGGATGAAGTGGATGTCGCGCTCCTGCACCGTCTTGAGCACGTACTCCTTGTCGAACTTGCCCATTCCCATGCCTCCTCATGGCCAGCGATCCACGTCGCGGCCGCACTCGCCCGGCCCGGCGGGCCGTGTCTGACATCGCGAGCGTAACCTGAGGATTGTTTCGTGCGCGTTACCGGCCGATCAGGCGGCGAGGACGTTGTGCGGGATCGCCGGCACGACCCTCAGGGCACGACGCCGCACGCGCTCCATGCGGCTGTACGCGCCCGCGAGGGTCCAGAGACCCGCCATCACGATCACGAGCGAACCCTCCACCGGGTTCGTCGCGAACGCGTCGCCCGCCGCCGCGAGCGAGATGGTACCGCCGGTAGCGGCGTGAGGGGCGGACACGCCCGGTGCGTAAGCGTCGATGACGCGCCGAAGGGCCTTCACGTCCTGGATATGCCCATAGGAGGTGGCGATCGGCTGCGAGGACCCCGGCGTCACGAGGGTGGCGAACACTTCGGCGAAGTCCTCCTGGGGGCGAAGGTTCCAGGCCACTTGCGACCCCTCCCACCCTAGCTGCGCGGGATAGCGGCGCAGCCGCGAGACGGTCTGACGGGCTGCCTCGTCCATGAGCAACAGGTCCACGCTGTGCCCGATCTCGTGCGCCATGATGTGTTCGAGTTCCTGCGTCCCGCTGACGCGGATCGTCTCCCGGTCGACGTAGATGACGTTCTCGGGATAGACGAAGATGGCGGACGCACCGGTCAGCATGGGATCGTTCTCGACGACCTTGACGGCGAACAGACCCGTGTCCACCGGGTACCGGAGGGACTCGACGGCCGCACGCAACAGCCTCGTCTCATCGACCGTCGCGCCCTCGATCCTCAGCATCCCCTGAGCCTCGACGACCTGAGTCCTCGGGAGCAGGGATGCGAAGTCCACGTATCCGCGCTGCGCGTACTCGCTCAACACGTGACCCCCGAGCCAACCGACCGTCAGCACGCTCAACCCGAGAGCGAGCCGCACGACGGCTCCCGACAATCCCGCGACCATCGTCCGTATCATGAACCGCATAACCGCTCATCCCCTCCCAGCAACCGTTGGTCAGAGGTTGCATCGGGAGTCCGAGCGGTATCCGTGTCACCTAGCGGGGGGACATCAAATCCGTCGCAGGATCTACGTATGGCATCTACCAGGGATCAAAGCACGCGGCTCGTCGCTGCTATGGGTGAGCATCGTCAGCCGGCTACCGGACGAACGGTATGCTCCCGAGATCCGAACCCACAGCAGCCGACATCCGCCCTACTAAGCGAAAGAGCCGTCCGAAGTGGACGGCTCTTTCGAGGGAACGAGCGGAAGAGTTGTCTAGCGCATCGCAAGGCGGCGGACGGGAACGGCCTGCTCGACCGGGGCTCCGCCGAGACCAGTCACGAAGATGCGAGCGTTCTCCGGTGCCGGCGCGATCTCGCCGCGTACGTAACGGCCGGCGCTGCGCTCGGTGAGCATCAAGACGGCTCCATAGCCCGCTGCGAAGACCACCCACATCCCGATCCAGATGATGTTCGCCATGATGTCACCTTCTGTCTTGTCGGTATGTCCTTTCATCCTGGTTATCGACCGTTCGGCTATGCGTACTGAGAACACACCGATGAACGGTGTGCCGTACGGCGCCCGCAATAGACCGCTGGGTTGGGTGATGCGAGGGAGGTGCGGCGCGCGTCAGCCGCGACGGCCGCCCTGGATCGCGCGGTACACCGTGAAGGCCACGGTGACAAGGAGCGGGAACATCACCGCGCGCAGGTAGAAGGTGAGAGCGATGCCGAGGGTGTGCATCCACCCCACGAGGAGCGAGAGGACCTCAGCGGACCGCAGCCGGCTCGTCTCGATGGCGCGTCTCCCGCCACGAAAGGGCCCGGGCATCGACCACTGCTGCTCTTCCTTGAGCGTCACGAGGAACCCGGAGAAGCGGAAGTGGAAGATGACGAACCTGTAGGCCGGCATGAGCGGCACAGCCCACCCGCACTGCTCTACGCGCCAGCGCGTCTCCTCGTCCACGAGAGCGTAGCTCGCGAGCGTGTTGAGGGTCTCGAGCAGAGCGTAGAAGAGGTACATCGCGACGAGAGCCTGCGCCACGGTGACGACGGAGTACCCGAAGAGCGGGAAGAGCAGGAACAGCGGCGTCCAGATGAGTCTCGGGAACGCGAGCGTATGGTCGAGCAGGAGCATCTGCGGAAGGGCGAACGACCCGAGCGCGCCGTACTTCCGCTTGCCGAGCATGTGGTCGTGGACCCCACATACCTCGAGCTGGCCGCGCGTCCACCTCACGCGCTGCGCGTACATCCCGTCCCAATCGATCACCGGCTCCAGGAAGACCTTCGCTTGCGGCAGGTAGCCGACCCTGACGTGCTGCTGATGGAGGTCGAGCGTGAGGTCGGTGTCCTCGGAGACGGTCCGGTTCGAGTAGAGGCTTCCCCGCACGAGGACCGAGCGTCTGAACGCCGAACAGGCGCCGGCGAGCGTGTAGATCGTCCCCGTGGCGGACTGCGCCTGACGTCCGAGCCTGAAGGAGGACAGGTACTCGAGGTACTGGCACTGCGCGAGCAGCATCTCGGACCTGCGCAGGCGGCGCGATCTGATGTCGCCGTTCTCATCGAGGACGAGCCGTCCGTTCGAGTCACGCTCCTCGAGGATGTCCCAGTCTATCTCGATGTCGCCGGTGGCGGCCCCGAGCATCGGGTCCCTGCGGAATGCCGTCGCGATCGCCCGCACGGTCCCCGGCGCCAGCACGACATCGCTATCGACGTTGGCCACGATCTCGCCGGTGGACGCCTCGATGCCGGCGTTCAGCGCATGCGCCTTCCCGTGGTGACCGTTCTTTATGAGTGTTATCACACCGTGGAACCGGCCGACACGGATGGCTTGGCCCCTGAGGCGGAAGCCCGCGAAAGTCCTCCCGAGCGTCCCATCGACCGAGACGGACTCCCCGGCGCCCGCGCCGTTCAGATGGCCCTCGATCCGCTCGACGGTGCCGTCGGTCGAGCCGTCGTCGACGACGATTATCTCGAGCTTGTCGTGCGGGTAGTCCTGCGCCTTGATCGACTGGAGACAGCGGTCGATGACCTCCACCTCGTTGTGCGCCGGAACGATGATCGACACCGTCGGCAGCTTGTCGTCGGGCAGAGGCCGACTCAACCACTTCTGCGAACCGCGGGTGCCCCAGACGATGAGGAGCCGGCTCATGGCGTCGAAACCATCGGTTATCACGGGGGTGATCAGCCAGACGCCCCAGAAGAGAAGGAGTACCCAGAAGCTGCCGGTCATGATCCGTCAGCCTCCATCCGGTCGCTCACGAACCTGACGGTGGGCATGGTCACGAGGAACCAGAACACCGCCATCATCGCTGCGAAGTAGAAGATCCTCCCGAAGATCGCGTGCGCCGGGAAGACCCAGGCGGTCCCGAACGATGTGATGATCGCGACGATGATGAGGATGCGGGCGACGTTGATCATGTAGCTCGCCAGCAGACCCACGAGTGCCGTCCAGACCTTGCGACCGGTACTGAAGGCGGGATAGAAGAGCACCAGACCGGATAGGGCGCTCGCCTCGAGAAGCGCGGAGCACTCCAGCCCGATATCGAAGACGGACCAGCCCTCGGGCCCTTTGATCCCGAGGCCCCGGTCGCCGAGGTGCTCGACGACGATGCCGAAGCGTGGCGCGAGGCGCGCGACCAGGACCGCCTGCATCGACTCGAACCGCAAGTCCCAGCCGAGGGCCATGGCCGAGAACACCACGAGCACGGTGAACCCGAAGGCGCCGGTGACGTAGAAGGCGAGCCACATCCGGCGGTTCAGGAGCATCCACGTGAGGACGGCCCACACGACCGAGGACGCGAGCAGGACGGGCATCGTCGGCCTCACGATGCCACCCCCTTGCGCCGCGAGTCCTTGCCCTCGCTCGCCGGCCCCGCCACGTAACGGTGCCACATGAACGCGAGAGCCCCGACGAAGGAGAGGATGGCGAGGGGCAGACCGAGGATGGGTATCGCGTAGAAGGTCGTCTCGCGCGAATCGATCAGGATGCCCGATGACGTCTTCCACGAGGCGGTTACATGGTAGTTGCCGCGCTCGGGGAAGAGCCGGTTCGAGACGGTCCAGGGGGAGGCCTCCGACCACGAAGCGCCCCCGGCGACGGTCACGCCAGACGTGAGGTGGGTCGTCACCGTACCCGAACCCGAGTACGTCTGCGGGGCCCCCGTGGAGTCGATGTACGTGTCGCCCGCGCCGAAGACCCCGTCCGCGTTCGAGTCCCACCAGATCACGTACTCGACGTTCGAGTCCGTGATGGTCTTCGTGCCGTTGTTCGTGACGGTGGCGTCGACGGACACCGTCGAGCCGACCGCGCCGGCATCGGTGGCGTACAGCGACGTGAACGTGCCGTCGAACCTCACCTTGAAGGGGCTGCGGTTGATCTCGGAGCCGTTCTTCGCGTTGAGGAGGATGACCGTCCAGTCGCCCACCGTCGCGGTCGTCGGGACGGTGTAGTCCCCGCGCGCGTACCCCATCGCGTCGACGGGCACGTCGCCGCTCTCGTACACCACCGTGCCGGACGCGTCTATCCAGCGAAAACGCACCGCCGCGTAGTCCTGCAGGTTCATGCCCTGCGCATAGACCTTGTCGCCGAGCGTGAACAGCGAACTCGGGCTCTGGTAGCCGGGATCCGCGTATGTGACCGGCGTGGCGACCCTCGTCACGTCCTTGACGCTGTCGCTGTCGGATCCCGCGGTGGCGGTGACGGTGGTCGTGTCCACGGTGCTCGTGCTCGTCCCCGACGGGATGTCGATACGCGCGTAGACGATCCGGCTCGCACCGTACGGACCGACTGCGATCGTCGTCACCTGGGTGACGAGGTCCTCGAGGTAGAACTGCACCGTCCACGACCGGGTTGAGGACGCGGTCAGGCTGACCGTCCGCGTCGTCGCCGAGCTGTTCGTGATCGTGTGCGGATACGAGACGCGGGTCCCCGCCGCTCCGGGGCCGCTGCTGTCGGACTCGATGTCGATACCGCGTCTTACGGTCAGCGTGTCGTCGACGTACGCCGAGATCGTAGGGTCCGAGCGCAGCCGCACCAGGACCCTGATGCTGTCCTGCGTCCCATAGGTAGCGGTCGAGGGCACGCTCACCTTCACCACGACCGTCGTCGAAGCGTCCGATGCGAGCGCGACGGTCGGCAACAGGCTCGCGCCGGAGTAGTCGTAGACGAGGGCCGTCCACGAGCGCGACGACGACGCGGTCAGTGACACCACTTGGGACTGGCTGGTGTTGTTCGACACGGTATGTGTGAACGAGATGGTCGAGCTCGGAGCGATGGAGCCCGTTCGCGGAGGCACGATGGTGACCAGGCCGACCCTCGTCGAGTCGGTCGCGATGTCCCAGACCGCGCTGTCGCTCGCGCAAGTCGCGCGCAGGACCTCGGTGTCCAGAGCACCGTCAGGGGCGCCGGATGGGATGGTCACCCGCAGCTGCACGGTCGTCGTCTCCCCGGAGCGCAGGGTCACGGACGTGATGCTCGGCCCGCCCGGACGGTAGATCCCGACGGCCCAGCCCGCCGTCGACGACGCGGCAAGACTGAACGTCTCGGTCGATGCGCCGGAGTTCAGCACGGTATGGCTGTACGTCACCGTCGAACCCGCCGCGCCGCCGCTCTGAAGGTCGGGCTCGACCGAGACGGAGCGGAGCCGCAGGTCGAACGGATCGGTGTTGTCCATGACGCCACCGGGGATGTTCGCGCTGTTCCCGCTCGAGAAGTGCAGCATGATGGGGCTTCCGGGAGCTAGACCGAGCGACGCCCACGTCACGCGGAACTCGAGTTCAAGCCCGTTCGCAGCCGCGGTCGCGTCGAACGACGCCCCTGTGATCTCGTTGCCCGCCGAGCCCGGCTCGTCGACACCGTCGCCGGTGATCGCGTCCCCGTTGACGGCGTCCGCCGGGACGTACGACATGAGCTTCGTGCCGTTGGAGAAGTACCGGTCACCGGTGAACTTGTAGTCCATGTAGACTTCGTTCGACTTCAGGCGACCATCGCCGTTCTTGTCGACGTAGAAGAAGAAGTGGACCTCGTTCTGCCCCGTGGTGTTCCGGCGGATGTAGAAGTAGAGGTTCGTATCGTCGTACGTGATCGCGGCGAGACTGATGTCGCGCTGCTCGGACCTGCTCGGATCGTCGGGGTCGTCGGTGCCGGTGCGGTCGTACATGACGTTGTCCGGGTCGGACAGAACGCCGTCCCAGTCACCCACGAGGCCGTTGATGCTGATGGTGGTCTTCACGAACCCGTCGGCCGACGACGGGATGACGAGGACGACGCTCGCCATGAGCAGCAGGAGAACGACCGGAAGCGCGGCGCACCACCTTCGACGCCGCTCGTCGCGTCCCCCAGGGGGACGCGTATGCGTTCGGTGAGCCCGCATCGTGCAGCAGTGGCTCCCCGGTCGGCCCGCCTTCGGTCCGGCTGCCGTCCATGTCGGAGATGCACATCCCGGTGCCAGGTCACCCGTCAGCGGCTTCCTTCGACGCCTCCGACCCGCACAGAAAATCCTTTCGGACTGTGCGCGCCATCACATCGACGTCGACCGTCCTATCCTCTTCGCTAAATCCCTTCGTTGTGGGCAGTCGCTCGACCGAGAGAGACTCCCGAAACGCCTACCGGCAAGAAAGCCGTCATCGACAAGCGGTACTCGAACCGACCACATCCCGCACCCCTGGCAGCAAATCGACCGGGCACGATGTCCGGTCGACCGCGAGAACCGGTCTATTCCAGAGGCGACGAACGGTCAGCCCGCGTACAGCTTCCCGTACGGCCGGTGGCTCGTGGGCACGAGTTTGGTGAACGGCACCGACATCATATCAGCAAGGTCCAGGCCGAATGCGCCGCAGTGATCCTCGAGTATCGGGCGGAGTCGAGACAGGTCGTCCTCGTCAGCGGTGAAGATCCCTACCTCCTTGCCGCACTGCCAGGGCTCCACACCGCCTCGCAGGTAGATGACGCCGCCGTGCATACCCGTCCCGACGAAGGATCCGACGATCGGCTGATCGGGGAACTGGGTCCGCGTCCCGAGCAGCACGAGCAGGCCTCCCGCCATGTACTCGCCGAAGAAGTCGCGCGCCTTGCCGCCGCACACCACGATAGGCCGCAGCCCCTCGTACGCCTTCATGTGGATGCCCACCCGATAGCCGACGTCGCCCGCGATGTGGACGACCCCGCCTCGCATGCCGTACCCGAGGACGTCCCCCGCGTCCCCGTGGACGACGACTCGACCGCCGCTCATCGTGTTGCCGACGCCGTCCTGCGCGTTGCCGAAGACCTCGACAGTCGGCCCGTCCATGAACATCCCGAGGTCGTTGCCGGGCGTGCCGTGCACCTCGATGCGCCGGCCCGCGCCGGTGAGGCCGGTGCCGATATAGCGCTGACCGTTGACGTCGTTCAGCCGCACGGTCGTCGCCCCGTCGGCAAAGGCCGCTCTCACGGCCTGGTTCAACTGGCGGTAGTAGACGCCCTTCGCGTCGATGACCGCCGTCTTGCCATCGACGGCGACGTCCGGCGCGGCCTTGCGATAACCCTCCATCGGGCCGGTGCTCGTGATCGACATCGCGTTCGCTCCCCTATCCCTCACAACCCGGCCGGCTTGACGCCGAGGACACGACACGTCTGCTCGTCGAGACCGATGGAGCGCAGACGCTCCCTGCTCCCGCGCAGCGACTCGACGGCGTTGACGCCGAGCGCGCCGAGGATCTCCTGGAGCTCGTGGCTCCATGCGTGCACGAGGTTCACGAGCCTCTCGGCGCCCCACTCGGGATCGACACGCCGGGTGAGTTCGGGCTTCTGCGTCGTGATACCCCAGGAACAGCAGCCCGTGTGGCACTGCTGGCAGAGGTGGCAACCGAGCGCCATCAGCGTCGCCGTCCCGATGGCGACGACGTCCGCGCCGAGCGCGATCGCCTTGGCCATGTCCGCCGACGAGCGGATGGAGCCAGCCGCGACGATCGAAGCCTGGTTGCGGATGCCCTCTTCGCGCAAGCGCTGATCCACGACGGCGATCGCGATCTCCACGGGTATCCCGATATGGTCGCGGATGATCGTAGGAGCCGCGCCGGTGCCGCCCCTGAAGCCGTCGAGGTAGATGTAGTCCGCGCCGGCGCGGACGATCCCGCTCGCGATCGCCGCGACGTTGTGCACGGCCGCGATCTTGACGCCCACCGGCTTGTAGCCCGAAGCCTCCTTGAGGGCGTAGATCAGCTGCCGCAGGTCCTCGATCGAGTAGATGTCGTGGTGGGGCGCTGGCGAGAGAGCGTCCGTCCCCTGCGGGATCATGCGGGTCCGGCTGACCTCGTTGTCGATCTTCTCGCCCGGCAGGTGACCGCCGATGCCCGGCTTCGCGCCCTGGCCGACCTTGATCTCGATGGCCGCGCCGCGGTTCAGGTACTCGGGAGTCACGCCGAAGCGGCCCGAAGCGCACTGGACGATGATGTTGTCGGCGTACGGGTACAGGTCCGCGTGCAACCCGCCCTCACCGGTGTTCATGAGGATGCCCAGCCTACTCGCGGCCATCGCCATGGACTTGTGCACGTTGAGCGAGACCGACCCGTAGCTCATCGGCGCGAAGACGATCGGCGCCTCGAGTTCGACGTTGTTCTCCATGCCTCCGCCATCGGCGAGCCGCCAGCCTCCATCGGCGTCGGCCTCGACGGCCACGGAATCGGGCTTGCGCCCGAGGAAGGTCCGAAGCTCCATCGGCTCGCGCAGCGGGTCGATGGAAGGGTTGGTGACCTGGCAGGCGTCGAGCACCAGGTGGTCGAAGATGCGCAGGTAGGGCTTATCGTTGCCCATCCCCGTCAGCAGCACGCCGCCCGTCTCCGCCTGACGCCATACAGCCTTGCGCAGCGAAGGCGACCAGTTGTCGTTGTCCCGGTACGCGAGCGGGCTCTTCTCGATCGAGATGCAGTGCGCCGGACAGAACGTCACGCACCGGTGACACGCCTTGCACTTGGCGTCGTCCGGGATGGGGCGCTCGTTGAACGAGTACACCCCCCAGCCGCACTGTTGGACGCAGCGGCCGCACTTGTGGCACTTGTCGTAGTCGATCCGGACACGGAACTCCGGTTGGATGTAGGTGGTCGGCATCTCTAACTCACCTCGGCCGTGTCGCAGGAGGCTTCCGTGCCGGTGACGGCACAGGAGACCTCGCCTGGGGTAGCGTGCAGGTCGCCATGGATCGGCCAATCCATCCCGCGGACCCGGGCCACGACCGGCTCGCCGGCCTTCGGCGCCCACAGCGCGTCGGGATCCGGACAGATGGCCCGGATGGCACTCTCCTCGGAGGCGACGATGACGAGGGATCCTGACTTCGCCGCCACGAGCGGCCGCAGCTTGATGCGGTCGTTGAGTGCGACCATACCGCCGTTGAAACCGAGCACGATCGCGAACGGCCCGTTGAGCATGCCCGGGCCGTACACCGCTCGCAGGCTGCGCATCACGTCCCGCTCGTTCGCCGGCATCCGGTCGATATCGGCCCACAGCGGGCTTGCGAGCGCCTTGCATGCGAGTTCGAGCGGGAGCTTGTGGCGGCGGAGCAACAGGTCGAAGAGGTACGCGGCGACTTCCGTGTCCGTACCGAGCGAGCAGCGGTAGCCGAACTGCTCCAGATAACGGCTGTTGATGCCGTAGCTCGATATCTCGCCGTTGTGGACTATCGACCAGTCGAGGAGCGTGAACGGGTGGGCACCTCCCCACCAGCCTGGAGTGTTCGTCGGGAAGCGGTTGTGCCCCACCCAGGTGTGGCCTTCGTATTCCTCGAGCATGAAGTAGTGCCCGATCTCCTCCGGATAGCCGACGCCCTTGAAGGCGCCCATGTTCTTCCCCGAGGAGGCGACGAACGCCCCGTCCACGCTCGAGTTCACGGTCATGACGACCCGGACGACGTAGTCCTCGGCGCTGACCTCGGACTCCTCGAGCTTGTGAGGGTACGGCCTCAGGAAGTACCTCCACAGCAGCGGAGGGTCGTTTATCCCGGCCACCATCCGCGTCGGCATGGGCTCGGCGAGGTCGACGAGGAAGTACTGATCGAACATCGCCTCCGCCTCGTCCTTCGCCCGGAGGTCGTGGTACATCATGTGGAAAGCGAAATGGTCGGGGAACTCCGGGTAGATGCCGTAGCCCGCGAAGCCGCCACCCAGACCGTTCCCGCGGTCGTGCTGGACGGCCATCGCCTGGATCGCCACCTCGCCGGAGAACCGGACGCCGGATTCGTCGCAGATGCCCATGAGTCCGCAGCCGCCGTGGATCTTGAAAGGCGACTCCTCACTGTATGCGGGTCGCATAGGCATGGTCACCCTCCCTCCTCGTGTCCGCTCGCGAGCAGTCGGGCGAGCGCTTCACCGCCACCGTCGGGGAGCGGGTCGAGTCCGAGCTTCTTGCGGGCCGACTCCTTCGGCTTGCCGAGCGTGCCCGTCTCGGTGAACGCCCGGTAGGCGGCGGTCACCGATTCCGGCCCCGTCCCGGCGGCGGTCGCGAGTTCCTTCAGCTTCCGGAAGATCTCCGCCATGCCGATCCTGCTGTGGCACAGCTCCTGGCACGTGTAGCACTCGAGACACTTCCACAGCTGCCCGTCGGCGAGCACCTCGTCGAGCTCGCCCTGGACCAACCGCGCGACGATATCGGTCGGCTGGAACGTGGGGTCGACCTGACAGACCGGGCAGTCGTCCTTGCACGCGCGGCACGCCTCGCACTTCGCCAGAAGCGAGACGTCGAAGTGCTCGGCCAGCCGCTCGCGATCGGCGCGACGCGACGCCCAGGCATCCAGGAAGGGCTCGACGCTGACCCGATGCATATCGAGGCCGATCTCCTCGGGCTCGTGGCCCATCGCGAGCGCGATCAGCTCGGAGAGGTAGAAGACCGGGACGTGGACATCCTCTTGCGCCCTCTGCAGCGCCGCCTGATTCAGGTCGAACTGCTGGAAGCAGGAGGGACAGACCACGACGAGCGCGTCGGCGCCCTCGCGCTGCACGTCGGTGAGCTTGCGCCTCGCGAACGCGAGCGAGCCCTCACGCTCCCCGACGCGATCGAGCGCCCCGCCGCAACAGGTCATCTTCGTCGGATAGTCGACGACGTGAGCGCCGAGCGCGGCGACGAGCGACTCGACCTTCGTCGGCTGGAGCGGGTCGTCCCAGCGCACGGCCGGCTGTGGGCGAAGAAGGTGGCAGCCGTAGTGGACGGCGACCCGCATCCCCCACAGCGACCGCTTGACCCGGGAGGCGAGCACGCCGGCCCCGATGTCCTCCGACAGCCACTCGGCGAAGTGCTCGATACTCGACTCGCCTTCGTAGCGAAGTCCCTCTTGCGCGAGGCGCTCGTTGACGGCGTCGCGCGCCCGCCAATCGACCGCCAGGTGGCTCGCGGTCTCCTTGAACGTCGAGTAGCAGCCGTTGCACGGCGTCACGACATCGAGCCCCGCGCGCTCCACCAGAGCAAGGTTGCGCGCAGCGGTAAGGTAGTAGACGTCCTCGTCGTTCGCCTTCACGAGGATGCCCTCCGGGCAGCACGTATGGCCCTCGAGTTCCACCGGCACAGCGCCGAGGTCGTCGAAGACGAGCCGGGTCGCCTTCTCGATGAACGGGAACCTGGCGGGTATCGTGCACCCCCAGAAGACCGCTAGACCCTTCATGTGCGCCAGCTTTCTCTCTCCGGACGACGAAAGACGCCCGCCGAGGCCCCCTGAGGGGTCCGACGAGCGCCTTTGCTCGTGTCCTATGCCCGAGGCACCTTCGCCTCGATGCGTCGATGATAGCAGCCGCCGTGCCGAAGTGGAAGGCGTAGGGGTATCCCGCTCGAGCCGCCCACGCGAGCGGGCCACATGCCGCGGTCGCTAGTGACTGCGGTTGGCAGCCCCACCTTCGCCGGAGTCGAGTCCGCTGAACATCGGATACCGCCGATCGAAGTCGTACTTGGCGTCCAACGTCTCTCGCGCGGACCTCGCTTCGAGCTCCTTCGCCAATACGTCGGTATTCACGAATCGGCGCAGGCCCTGCGTCTCTTCCACGAACGGGGCGATCTCGGGGAAGGCCGCCACAGCCTCCTCGCCTCCCGGCACGGAGACCAGCAGGGGCGAAAGCTCGCCTTCCTCACGATCCCGGAGAAGTCTGTATGACACTCGGTATGCGAGCCAGGCCCGATCCACGTGACGTGCGATCGCATGGAACCCCAAATCGGACTCCACGTACGCATCGACGAAGGTCTCCGCCTTCAACATGGCGATCTCGGTGTTCGCGGTCGGTTCCTCACTCGATATCGCCCCAGAGTCTCCCCTATCCAGGGCGTGAAGGCTCAGGATCGCATTCGCCGCGAGATGGCTGCCCTCAAGACGTCGCTGCTGCCCCATAAGCGCCCCGGCAGCCACGACCGTCAGCAGCGTCAAAGCGAAAGCGATCATCGCACGCCGATCCCGCTGCTCCATCGGGTCAGAGCGAGCCATGTCTCACGACCATCCCAGTCTCGCGAGGAGCCAGCCATAGGCCCATCCCGGCACCGGCATCCCGCTCACTATAGGGAACAGGTACAGGCTCCACCCGACGGCGATGGCGAGGAAGATCCACGCCTTCCTCCCGAGGACCTTGTCGGCCGCGAATCCAAGGGCGATGGCACCGAACGGCAGGAGCGGGATGCTGGAGTAGAGCATGATCGAACGTCTAGCGGTCAGGAAGAAGACATATAGCAGGATGAACGAGCCCCCCACGAGCAACGCCGGTATGGACCTGCCCTTGTATCCACGCCACAGAAGATAGGCTACCGCCGGGACGAACAGGAACCAGATCGGCAGATCGTTGAACATCGCCGCATACGACCCGGGGCGGTAAGCCGTGTCGACGGCTCCTATCCACGTGGTGAACCACCGCGACGGTCCGGCGATCCTGGTCAGACCCGTGAACATCCCCTCCATGCCGGACGCCTGGACGCGGTAAGCATCGACGTTGAGGCTGAACCACTCGGCCACCGAGTAGCCGCGAGCGGCCCACGGCAGGAAAGCGGCGACGTAGATCGACAGCGGAAGCGGTCCGAGGTAGGCGACGATCCGGGACATGCCGGGCAGGCCCTCCTTGCGGTGCCGGGCGAGTGCTAAGACGAGCATCAGCAGACCGGGTATGACCGCGTACCAGCGCAGCGCCCACGCCGCGCCCAGAGACAGCCCGGTAAGGATCCAGTCACGGTCACGGTCGGTCTTCATGGCTCTTATGAAGAACAGACAGACCACGAGGATGAAGAAGGTAGCGGGAGTGTCCTCCGAGATGTTGCGCGAGAAGGCGACCGAGAGCGGGTCGAGCGCGATCAGCGCCGCGGCGGCTATCGCTGGGAACGGACGGCGGAACATGGCGCGCGCTACCAGGTAGGTCATCAGCACGGACCCGGTCCCGAACATCACGTTGCACATCCGCCAGCCGACAGGGTCGTTGCCGAAGAAGATGCTGCTGGCATAGAGCAGGACGTACTTGAGCGGCTGCGTCCACCAGCCTGGAGGGCCAAGGCTACCGTACCGGATGTACGTGAAGGCGCTGGGCGCGAGGAGGGCTGTGTCGTCCAGCCACAGTGTGACTTCGGCGACATGGAAGATCCTGAGGAGCAACGACAAGAGGAACACCGCCAGCGGCGTCCACCACGGAGGAGCCCAAGCGGTCGCCGGTACTCCGGTCCCCTCGGCGTCCGTCGTGCGTCCCCTCGTCATCGTCATCGGCCTTCTTGGACGACGTAGATGTCGGAGACCCTCGGGTCGTCGAAGGAGGTCAGGAACGAGGAGGGATATTCGGACTCCGCGGTCTTTGGAACGTAGGCGACCACTCTCTCGCCGAACCGCGGCAGGTTCTCGGGCGTCACGTAGTCGACGCGCGCGCCATACAGTCGGCTGGACACGCTGCTCGACGTGACGATCCCGTCACCGCGCGTCGACATGTGCAGCACGATCAAGGGCCATTCCTTCTCGGGGACGACCACGTAGACGTGGCGGGCGACGCCCGAGAGGATGAATCCTTCCACGAAGTTATCGGGGGTGACCGGCGCCGACTCGTCCCGTCCCCCGAGCGACCGGATGTACTCCCTGGCACCCCACTGCTCGATGTGCGCTGTCTTGTCGAACAGGACGACAATGCGTCCCCGCAGTCCGAGGCGGCGAAGGAGCAGGTAGCCGTCTCGAGAGCTTCCGACCTCGTAGCGGCGGTATCCCTCGGCGAACCGCCTGTTGCTCACACCGACGGTCTGGAACGCCAAGAACATGATGGCCAGCAGGGCCATACACGCGATCGCCGGCGCGTATCGCCGAGCGCCGAGAACGGCACGCAATAACAACGGACTCGGATCGTCCTGAGTGTCGATTGCAGGTGCGTTCTTCGCGTTCATTGGCGGAGTGTATCTCTACCGAGTCCGCAAGCCAACCGGTCGAGCGGGCTTCGCCTACGTGTCTCCGTCGGCCTCCGCGGCGAGCAGGACCGCCTCGGCGACCTGCCGAAGCGTCAGCCGTCGGTCCATCGCGAGCTTCTGGAGCCGCCGGAAGGCATCCTGCTCCGTCGCGCCCTTCGACATCAGGACGCCCTTCGCCCGGTCCAGGGCCTTGCGCGTCTCGAGACGCTCCTCGAGGTCGACCACCTCGGCCTCTAGCGCGCGAGCCTCCGCGAAACGAGAGACGGCCACGTGCATCGCGGGCACGATGTCCTGCTTCGTGAACGGCTTGACCAGATACGCCATCGCTCCGGCGTCGGTTGCGTCTCTCACGTACCCTGCCTGCGAGAACGCCGTGACCATCACCACGGGGGCGATACTCTCGTCACCGATCACGCGAGCCGCGGCTATCCCGTCCATCCTCGGCATCTCGACGTCCATGAAGACGATGTCGGGTCTGAGACGACGAGCGAGATCGACCGCCTCCTCGCCGTCGCGCGCTTCGCCGACGACCTCGTGACCCTCCTCGACGAGCATCTCCTTGAGGTCCATGCGGATGATCGCCTCGTCCTCGACGATGAGCGCGCGCATGGGCTCACTCCTCCCCGGTGTCCGCGAGCGGGATGTGCAGCGTGACGGACGTCCCGCGACCGCGTCCGAACGAGAGAGTGCCGCGGAGGTCGTCCTCGACGATGGTCCTGACTATCGCGAGACCGAGGTGGGCCGAGCCCTCCACGTCGAAACCCTCCGGAAGACCCGCCCCATCGTCCCTGACCGACAGGTGCACCTCTCCCGGCAGCCTGCGCATGGCGACCGTGACCGTCCCTGGACCCCCGGCGAGGCCGTGCTCGATCGCGTTGTGCACGAGCTCCGCGACCACGAGGGCGAGAGAGGTCGCCATCGAGGCCGGGACCTCACCTGTCGAGCCCCGCACCGTCACCGTCACGCCGGGTTCCGTCCCCGCGAGCCCCTGGCGGACCATGTCGACCACCGAGCGCGCCGCCTGTGCGAAGTCCACCCGCTCCTCGCTGGACGCCGCGAGCATCTCGTGCACGACGGCCATCGAAGACACCCGCTCGACGGCCTCGGCGAGCGCTCGCGTGGCCTCGGGGCTGTCCGTCCTTCTCTCCTGTATCCGAAGGAGAGAGGCGATCGTCTGCAGGTTGTTCTTCACCCGGTGGTGGACCTCGCGGATCGTCGCCTCCTTGACCTTGAGTTCCTGCTCCCGGCGGCGCGACTCCGTGATGTCCTCCACGAGCACGAGCATCGAGGACTGCAGCGCGATCTCGCGGTAGCTGAGTACGCGGCCGGCCACCTCGACCTCGACCGCGTGCGCTTCGCCGCTGCGCAACCCGAGGGTGACGGCCTCCACCGCTGCCGGCATCGCCGACGCGGGAATGCCGATCACGCTCCGCTCGACGCCGGCGGCCTTCATGATCGTCACCGCGTTCGGACTCGCGTAGTCGACCGTTCCCGCAGGGTCGATGCGCAGGACGCCGTCGCCGGCACGGCGCGTCGTCGAGAACGCCTCGTGCGACCCACCCCAGAGCAGTGGGCCGTCGGCCAGTACCTCGAGAAGTCCCTCGGCGAGCTCGATGAAGATGCGCTCCATCTTCCCTGGCGCCTCGTCCACCTGCTGCGTCACGTCGCGCACGACGACCGCGGCGGGTGTCTCACGGGGACCGATGGGATACCCGACCGTGGCATACGTCAGCCCGCGCGTGCTGCGCCGTCGAGTGCCGAGGACGACCCGGCCGGAGACGAGAGCTTCGTACGCCTCGACCTCGTCGCCGCGGCCCAGCGTCCGGCCGACCCGGCTCGACGCGACCACGGGGACCGCGGTCATCGGCCGGGCGTCGGCCACGACGTACAGCGAGCCGTCGGGACGAGGCACGGCCAGCGCGACGTCCCCGTAGCCCATGTCTGCGACGAGCTGGAGGTTGGCCGCGACGTTCTCGAGATGCGCCTCGACGTCACCTCTACCAGCATCACCACATGCGCTCTTCGAGTCCATGGAACGAGTATACGCCAGCATGACGAACGGCAACTTAACCGGCCTCACTTGAATGAGCCACGACCGTTCGTCCACCCATTGTGCACGCCGGTCTGTCACCGGACGATAGTCGGAATAGATGAACGGAAGCCACTTCGCATCGGAGGTCGGAGACGATGACAGCCAGGGGACGAGACATCAAGTCACTGCTGGACCGTGAGGTCCAGGTCAGCTACCTCGCGTACGTGATCATCCTCGCCCTGGTGGGCGTGGTCGGGCTCTTCGGATTCGCGTTGCTGTCGAACCTGGGCTCGTCGCAGCTGTGGGTGCTGCGCAACGATATCGCGAGAACGCTGATCACCGGCTTCGTGCTCATGGTCGTCCTCTATCTCGCCGACACCTCGCGCCGCCTGCGGAACGAGATCACCGAGGTGCACGACCGCCTCGCGGAAGCCAAGGCCGAAGTGCAGCGCTCCTATGATCGACTCGCCTTCGCGCACCGTGCGGCCACTCTCATGACTTCACTCTCCCAGGAAGACGGGATGCGCTGGTTGCTGAAGGAATCCGCACAGCACTTCGGCGCGGACGCGGTCGCCATCGTCGGCGATGACGTCGTCATCCACACCGATCCCGCCCACGAGGGAGCAGAGACACTCAGCGCGGTCATCCGCGCGTCCGTGGAGTCCGTCCGCGAAGGCCGTCCTATCTCCGCGGCGGACGCGGCATCGGGCACGGCGACCCTGACGGTCCCCCTGCGCGTTCGGGACCGCTTGCGCACCGTCGCCGTGATGTGGCGCGTCGGCCCCGCCTTCACGGACGAGGACCTCGGTGGGCTGCGTCTCGTCGGGCGCGTCATGGAACTCGCCCTCGAGAACCGCGAACTGCTCGAAGAGGTCCGCTCCCAGCTGAGAGGCACGCTCGAGGCGCTCGCTCACCTCGTCGATCTTCGTAAGCCCGACTATCTGCGCCACTCCACGGAGATCGCCGCGCGCGCGGTCTCGGTCGGACGCAGGCTCGGTCTCACGCCCGTACAGCTCCAGGACGTCCGCAGCGCCGCTCTCCTCCACGATGTGGGCATGCTCGAGGTGCCCGAAGCGGTCGTCGCTGCGCGGCGCGACCTCACCGACGCGGAGCGCGGGATGCTCGAAGCGCACACGGCGCTCGGAGCCCGGCTCGCCGCGAGCGCGGGATTCGATGACGACGTCCAGACCGCCATCCTCTCCCATCACGAGCGACTCGACGGGTCCGGATACCCCACGCACGTCGGAGGCGACGACATCCCGCTGGCCGCACGCATCATCAGCGTGTGCGACGAGTACGAGCGCTTGACCTCGGAGCGCCGCGGCGAGCCGCGGATGTCGATCCGGGACGCGGCCGAGTACCTCACCCAGCACGCTGGGACGGAATTCGACCGGCGCATCGTACGCGCGTTCGTCGCCGATCTCGTCCGAAGCCTGCAGGCCGACGCCGTGGAGGCGGTGCCGCACCTCGCCCGAGCGGTCTGACGCTCAGCGCCATCGATCCACCAGGGCCGGCGAGTGGCACGCCGGCCCTGCGCTTTCCCCGGCCCCCTCGCACTCTGCTGGCACCACGGCGTGAGCTTGCCCTATCATGGGCGACGTCGCCCACAGGCCCGGGTGGCGGAACAGGCAGACGCGCCGGTCTCAAAAACCGGTGGCCGAAAGGCCATGCGGGTTCGATCCCCGCCCCGGGCACCATCGCTCGCCGCCTTCGCGACGAGCCGAACCCGGTCCGTGCCGCCGTCCTTCACGCATCCGAAAGAACGAGACGAGCGAGAGCACGGTCGCGCGCTGCGCCGCCACCACACCCAGCATCACGCAAGAGGTTTGCGGGAATAATGGTGTGACGGACGGTGCTACCCCTGTCCCGGAAAGCGCATGTGTCATCCAGCGTCTGGAGGTCGTCATGAAGCGCATCCTGCCCGCATTGCTTCTAGCCGCATCACTGGTCGGCCTCACGTCTTCCGTGACGCAAGCCGTGGTGGGCTGGACACCGCTGGATGCATCGCAGCGGTTCGTCTGGCAGCAGCCGTCGCCGCAAGGCAACCCTCTGGCGGCGATCGACTTCGTCGACGCGAACACCGGCTGGGCGGTGGGCGCGAACGGGACCGTCATCAAGACCACCGACGGCGGCTACGCCTGGACGCAGCAGGGCCCGATCGTCCCTCAGGGCGCGGAGACGAACGTCAACGACGCGACCGACGTGTGCTTCGTGGACGCGAACAAGGGGTGGGTCTCGGCCGGGGAGCATGTCTACCGCACCACGAATGGCGGGGCGACGTGGACCCGGACGGGCGCCTGGTACACGGACATGAGCGGCAACTACATCTCGTACGCGAGCGTCGATTTCGCTGACGCCAACAACGGCTGGATCGTGGGGAACCACAAGGTCTGGCACACGACGACGGGGGGCACGTCGGTCACCTCGCAGGTCCTGCCCGCAGGCGCTTCGCCTGACCTCGTCGCGGCGGCCAGCTCCACGCATGCATACATGGGAGGGATCTTCGAGGGCTACCTGCAGACCACCGACGGCGGCGCGACCTGGACGCAGCGCACATTCACCGGCACCGCCCACACCGCGCACTGGACAGACTCGATCGCCGCGGTCAACGGCACGAAGGTCTACGTCGTGACCGGCGGCGACGTGCTGCTGACGGCCGACGCGGGCTCGAGCTGGACGACGATGACCGTGGGCAACGCCTCAGGCGACCCGGTCCAGAGAGTCTGCGTCGTCGACGGCGACCTGACCGGCTCCACCGCGTACGCGACCTCTGAGGCGGGCAAGCTCTACAAGACCACGAACAGCGGCGCCACCGGCTGGGTGTACTGCACCACGACTCCCAACCGGTCGCCTTACGACCTCGACGCCCCGTCCTCCAGTGCGATATTCGCCATCGACAACATCAAGGTAGTCGGCAGCACCGACGGCGGCGCGAGCTTCCAGCCCCGCTACGCCGACTCCACGGAGCGGGGCTACTCGTCCGTCGACTTCACGAGCGCCACGAGCGGTCATGCGATCACACCGTACGACTACGCCAGCACCAACAACGGCGGCTTATCGTGGACGGTCGAGGACATGTCGTCGAGGAACATCTACATGAAGGACGTCTTCTTCCTCGAGAACGATCCACGGACCGGCTGGATCGTCGGCAGCCCGTCCTCGGGAGGGCCCAGCGTCCTCAAGACCACCAACGGCGGCGCCAGATGGGAGTCGCAGGTCGAGACCGACATGGCGGCCGACGAGGTGTGCTTCGCCGACGCGGACGACGGCTGGGCGACCGATCACACATTCGGCTACTTCTGGCGCAGCACCGACGGCGGCGCGACCTGGAACAAGGTCATTCACGACGGCTTCCACTGGGACGTGGACTTCGTCGACGCCAACAACGGCTGGATGGCACTCAGCACCAGCCCGAACACGAACTGCTACGTCATGCGCACGAGCAACGGCGGCAGCACTTGGACCACCCAGACCGTCGCCACGACGGGCGGGAGCCTGCAGGAGCTCGACTTCGTCGACGCGAACACCGGTTACGCAGCCGACTCGTTCGCCAACCTATTCAAGACGACCGACGGCGGCGCGCACTGGAACGCGGTCACGCTGAGCCCCTACCTCGCCACTTTCCGCATCACCGACCTCAAGTTCTCGAGCCCCACCGACGGCTGGATAGTGGGCCGCCAGAACGCCTCGAACCTGCTCGGCTCGTACCGCCACGACTTCGCGGCCCACACCACGAACGGCGGATCGAGCTGGGACTTCAACGCAGATCCCACCAATGCCGATAGCGGCTCGACCGGGACCAAGGTCGGGATCACCGCTGTCGACTCCTTCGGCAGTGACACATGGATAGTGGGCGGGAACGGCTCGATCCTGAAGACACTGCCCCACAGCACCGCCACCATCACCTCCGTCTCCAGGACGCTGGCATCGTACGACCAGAGCTGTGTCGTGACGGGGACTCTGACCTATCGGGACGCCCCTCTGGCCGGCAAACCGATGCGCTTGTGGACCTCGGGCTCGACCAGCGGCTTCGTCCAGAGCACGACCGTGGCCACGACCACCGCAGGAGGCGCCTTCTCCTTCACCGTCAGGCCGTCCTCGGCGACGTACTACAAGGTGAGCTTCGCCGGCGATGGCGACGCTCCCGCGTCGAGCGCGAGCAACTACGTGAAGGTGACGCCCGTCGCATACGTGGGTAACCCCGTCGCGCCGTCGACGATGTACCGCTCGCGGTACTACACCGTCTACGGCTACCTGAAGCCGAGACATGGTTCCGGGACCTATCCGGTGCGCATCTACAAGTGGCGCAAGGTGAGCGGCGTCTGGAGGAGCTACGGCAACACGACAGCCAGGGCCTCGAACTACTCCACCTACTCGAAGTACGCGGCTTCGATCAGTTTGACCTACGCTGGCGCGTGGAGGCTGCGGGCGTACCACCCCGCCGATGCCGGCCAAAGGGCCACATGGTCGAGCGGATACGACTACGTGACCGTGAGGTAGCGGCTGCGTTCAACTCGCACTTGCACGACCAGACGATACGGCGCGGCGGCGGGGACTTCGAGAAGTCCCCGCCGCCGCGGAGCGTAGGTGTCGTTCTATCGCGAAGCTAGCGCACCGTCAGGGTGCGATACGAACTCGACGTGCGAGCGTAGTTGCTGTTGCCTGAGTAGACCGCCTGCATCCGCCAGGAACCTCTCGCCCGGAGCGTGACGGCCCCAGCGTAGCGTGTGCGCGACCCGGAGTTGGCGTTGCGCATCGAGAATGTCGTGCCGGCGACCCACCTGCCGGAGACGTAGCGCCACGTGTAGATGCGTACGCTCACTGCGCCCACCGTGTGCTGCGGGCTGAGGTAGCCGGACACGGTGAACGCGCGGTTGATGTACCGCGTGCCCGCCGGGACCGCCGGCTGCGTCAGCGCTACGCGCTGCATGAGATCGACCTGGTTCGACTCGGCGAGGTCGTAGTTGTCATCGCCTTCGAAGACCGCGCGGTACGAGACCGAGCCCTCGGGCGCGACGTTGAACTCGACCACACCGTCGGAATCGGTCGCCATCGTGTCGGTCTCTTCCCACGTGTCGCCGTCGGTCGACGACTCGAGGCGCACGTCACGCTCGGGGATCGGCTCGCCGTCCGAGGTGCGCAGCGTGGCGGTGATCATGCCGCCGCCGTAGGGGACGCTGCCCGGGTCGGACAACTCGAGGTCGGTCGAGAGCGCCGTCGGCGGTTCCTCGCCGGTGCCATCGCCGGTGCCTGTACCACCCGACAGGTCGACGACTTCGAGAGCACCACTGTGACCGTCATGCATCTGCGGCGTGTGGTGGTAGTTCGAGGCCGTGAGGGGCT
The DNA here is from genome assembly GCA_041658765.1 of Coriobacteriia bacterium. Taxonomy (NCBI): domain Bacteria; kingdom Bacillati; phylum Actinomycetota; class Coriobacteriia; species Coriobacteriia bacterium. The sequence continues at coordinate 91,065 of JBAZZO010000007.1, forward strand.
GGGTGTAGGCGAACGCCTCTTGGGCGCTGATCCAGGAGTTGGAGTTGGAGTCGGCCGTCGCGGCGCCGAACGCCTCCACGAAGTAGTAGGTGAACGCACCGTTCTGGATCGAGGGCGATTCGACCGACGTCTGGTTGTAGTCGGACGCACTGATGACCACGCGGCCCGAGCCATCGTCGAGATCGCGAGCGAAACCGTTGCGGGCGAGGAAGCTCCGCGCCGAAACGGCGGTCGCGGGTGCGATCGGCCCCGGCTTCATGAACTTGACGCGGTCGCCCGAGCCGGACTGCCCGCGGATGAAGCCGCCGCTGTAGCAGCTGTCGAGGGCGACCATGATGTGGTTGCTCTCGAGGGTGTCCATCCACGTCCCGAACGTATCGTCCGTGATGTTGCCGTCGTAGACGTAGATCGTCTCGTCACGGCCGTCCGGCTCGTCGATCGGAGCCGTGTCCATCGTGTAGGAGCCGTGACCCGAGTAGTAGATGGCGACCTGGCTGTCGGCGTTCTCGAGCGGGTCGAGCCAGCCCGTGATCGCCTGCTGGATGTCGGCGCGCGTGGCCTGCGAGTCCTGGAGCACCAGGATGTTCGACTGGTCGTAGCCCGCCTGGTTGATGAGCATCGACCGCATGTCGGAGACGTCGTTGTGCGGGAACTGCAGGTCGTTGGCGACGCCAGGGTAGTCCTGCATGCCGATGAGGACGGCGTACTTGCCGCCACCGCTGTTCGAACCGACCGTGAGCCGGACCGGTACGGTCATCGGAGAGTTCACGGCGCCCGCGGCGGTGATCGTCATGTTGGCGACGTAGGTCCCCGCGCGAAGATCGCCCGGGGTCACCGAGACGGTGACGCGGCCGGTGTTCGTGCCGCTGGCCGGCGAGACGCTCAGCCAGTCGGAGGACTCCGTCACGCGCCACGTGAGAGTGCCCGCGCCGGCGTTCGTGATCGCGAGCTGCTGGGCCGCCGGGTTGACCCCAGGAGGCGCCGAGAAGCTCATGTACGTGGGATCGGCGCCGATGCGCGTCTCACCCACTCCAAGACCGTAGGTGAGCGTGTAGTCGCCCGCTCCGCTGTACTGGTAGACGGACAGGTAGTAGGTGCCCGCGCGACCCGCCGGGACGTCGAAGGTGAACCGATCGGGATACGTCGTCGCGTTCGCATAGGCGACGTAGGAATCGCGGTAGATCGACGTCGAGCCGGGACCGAAGAGGTACATGTCGAAGTCGGTGCCGCTAGCCGCCGAAAGGCTCACGGTGAGGCGCTGCCCCGCCGCAAGGGCGAGACGGTAGACGTCGGCCGGGTCGGTCGCCTCGCCGCTCGCCGTGTTCGGGCCGAGATGGCCGGACACGGGCGAAGCCGGCGCGACCACGCCGGGGATCTCGTTGTCGGGGGCGCCGCCGACGCTGCCGCCGGTCCCGCTCGAGCGGGACCAGACGAGCGAATAGGAGCCGGTGCCGCTATAACCCCACACGCACATGTAGTAGGTGCCCGCGCCTCCGGACGGCACGGTGTAGCGCAGCGTGTCGTTGCCGACGACCGTCGCGGCCGCCACCGCGTTCGCGGTGTATACCGAGGTCGCCGTCGGACCGTAGAGGTAGAGGTCGTAGTCGCTGCCGGCGGGACCGGTCAGGTCGAACGAGAGCGTCTCTCCGGCCTGCGCGTTCGACATGCTCCAGACGTCGGCCCTGTCGGAGGTCTGGTCGAGACCCTCACTGACAGGACTCGCCGGGATGGGGCGACCGGGGATGTCGTTGTTGCCGTCGGAAGTGCTGGGAGTCGTGCGACTGTACGTGAGCGAGTAGCTCCCGCTACCGGAATAGCAGTAGGCGCCGAGATAGTAGCGCCCGCTGCCTCCGGTCGGGACCGTGAACGTGAACGTGTCCGGATACGCCGTGCCGTTGGCGACGGCCACAGCCGACGCCGACTGCACCGAGGTCGCCCCCGGACCGAACATGTAGAGGTCGAAGTCGCTGCCCGAGGGGCCCGTGAGCGATGCGGTGAGCTGCTGGCCCGCGGTCAGATCCAGGTAGTAGACGTCCCAATCGTCCGTGCCGTCGGCGAGGTCGCCCGAGATCGGCGAGACAGGCGCCGCGACGCCGGGGATGTTGTTGTCCGGAGCGGACACCGTCCCCCTGGTGTAGGCCAGGGAGTACCTGCCGGACCCGGAGTACGCGTACGCCTCCAGGTAGTACGTGCCGGCCGTCCTGGCGGTGAACGAGAACGTGTCGGGGTAGGAGGTCGCCGCCGCCTCGGCTACCGCGGAGTCGACCCAGATCGAGGTCGCCCCGGGGCCGTACAGGTAAAGGTCGAAGTCCGTGCTGGCGTCGGGGGAGGTCAGGATCACCTGGATGGTCTCGCCGGCGGCCAACGTGACCGAGTACACGTCCGCGGTGTCGCTGTTCTCGTCGAGCGAGCCGGAGACGGGCGAGGGTGACGGCAGTGCCACACCCGGGATGTTGTTGTTCGCCGGCTCGGCGTCACCGGTGCCGCCCGACGAACCGGTGGCGGCGTAGGTGAGCGAGTACACGCCGGTCCCCGAGTAGCGGTAGACCGCGAGGTAGTACGTCCCTGTCCGCGTTATCGCGCAGTCGAGCGTGTCGGGATATGTAACTCCGTTCGCGCTGGCGACGGTCGTCCCGCCGTTGATCGTGGTGTTGCCCGGCGCGTAGAGGTACATGTCGAAGTCGGAGCCGGCCGGTCCGTTCAGGGAGGCGGCGAACCGCTGCCCCGACTGGAGCGAGATGGCGTAGACGTCCCAGTCGTCACCCGTCCCGAGGCTCTCGGATATCGGCGACGCGGGGGCCGTGGTGCCGGGGATATTGTTCGCGGCGTCGGAGCCGGTCGTCCCGCCGGACGTGCGCCACGTCAGGCTGTAAGCGCCGCTGCCCGAGTAGCTGTAGACGCACAGGTAGTACGTCCCTGAAGTCGTGGGCGTGTAGGTGAACTGGTCGGGATAGGACGTGCCGTAGGCCCCAGCCACCTCGTCCGCTGTGTTCACCGAGCCGGAGCCGGGCGCGTAGAGGTAGAGGTCGAAGTCGGAGCCCGAGGGGCCGGTGAGGCTCACGGACAGCGGCTGGCCTGCGGTGAGGGCGACCGCATAGACGTCCCAGTCGTCCGAACCGTCGGTCAGCGAGCCGCTGATCGGGGACGCAGGAGCCGTCACGGCACTGGGGATGTCGTTCGCGGCATCGGTCGCGCCGGAGCCGCCGCCGGTCGAGTAGGTGATGGTGTACGAGGAGACCGTCGGCACGTAGTGCGCCTCGACGACGAGGTAATACGTGCCGGACGTCGTCGGCGTGTACGTGAAGTTCTCGCTGGAGGAACCGCCCCCGGAACCAGCCACGTTGTTCCAGTTCGAGATCGCGGTGGATCCCGGCGGGAAGAGGTAGACGTCGATGTCGTTCGACGGCCCCGTCATGGTCAGGTTGAAGGTCGAGCCCGCGGTCAGGTAGACGCTGTAGCAGTCGTAGGGGTCGGTGCCGGAGCCGGTCGAGCCGACCACGGTGCCGGAGAACGGCGAGGAGGGTATCGCCACGGCGCTCGAGATGGTGTTGTCGGAGCCGGTGGTCCCGCCGCCGGAGCCGCGCGACCACGTCACGCTGTAGGTCCCGGAACCGCTATGCGCCTCTACGACCAGGTAGTAGGTGCCGGAGGTCGTGGGCGTGTACGTGAACTGATCGGGATAGGAGCCCGTGCCGGCGGCAGCCGCCGCGACGGTGTTCCAGTTCGCCACATGCGTCGATCCTGGCGGGAACAGGTACAGGTCGAAGTCGGTGCTCGAGGGACCGGTGACGCCGGCCGTGAAGGACTGGCCGGCCGTGAGGGAGACGACGTAGCAGTCGTAGGTATCCGAGGAACTGTTCACGGTGCCCGTGAACCCGGACGCCGGCAGCGCGATCGCGCCGGAGATGTCGTTGTCGGTCACGACCCCGCCGCCGTCGGGCGGCGGCCCCGTGCTTCCGGTGGACGTGCCGCCGGACCACGTGACGGTGTACGAGGATGCCGTCGGGACGTAGTGCGCCTCGACGATGACGTAGTAGGTGCCGGACGTCGTCGGCGTGTACGTGAAGTTCTCGTAGGAGGTGCCGCCGCCGGAACCGGCAACCTGGTTCCAGCCCGCGACGGAGGTCGAGCCGATCCCGAAGAGGTAGACGTCGATGTCGTTCGACGGCCCCGTCATGGTGAGGTTGAACGTCGTCCCCGCGGTCAGGTAGACGCTATAGCAGTCGTAGGGGTCGGTGCCGGAGCCGGTGTATCCCTGGACGGTGCCCGTGAACCCGGAGGCCGGGATCGCCGTCGCGCCCGAGATGTCGTTGTCACCGCTGGTCACGGTCCCGCCGCCACCCGACGACGTGCCGCCGGACCACGTGACGGTGTACGAGGATGCCGTCGGGACGTAGTGAGCCTCGACGATGACGTAGTAGGTGCCGGACGTCGTCGGCGTGTACGTGAAGTTCTCGTAGGAGGTGCCGCCGCCGGAACCGGCAACCTGGTTCCAGCCCGCGACGGAGGTCGAGCCGATCCCGAAGAGGTAGACGTCGATGTCGTTCGACGGCCCCGTCATGGTGAGGTTGAACGTCGTCCCCGCGGTCAGGTAGACGCTATAGCAGTCGTAGGGGTCGGTGCCGGAGCCGGTGTATCCCTGGACGGTGCCCGTGAACCCGGAGGCCGGGATCGCCGTCGCGCCCGAGATGTCGTCGTCACCCGGCTTCGCGCCCGGGGTCGGCTCGAGCTTCTTCGCATGCTTGTCACTGAAGCCGGGGATCGGCTTGTTGTGTTCGAGTTTCTTAGCTGTCGCCCCCTGCACCTTGAGAGACGGCTTTGCCACCGTCTTCGCGGGCAGCGCGGCACCGGCCGAGACCGGCACTACGAGGGCCACGAGCGCGACCATCGCGACGAGCGCGACGAGCCGGCGAGCGGCCGAGTTGACCTTGCGTGTGTTCATGACGTAACCCTCCCCGGGATCAGGACATGCGTGCACGTATTTTCGTACTCCTCCTGGATACTCCGATTTTGCCCCGCGCACAATCTCTAACCAGGGATGTCCCTCGTCAACGGTTGAAAGAAACCGACGAACGGTAGCACCCCCGCGACAAGTGCGCCGAATGGCGACCTCACCACCGGCCGTACTCCTCACCGTGCTCGCGATACCCCTTGACCGGAAGCCCGAGGGAGTCCCGGATATCGAGCGCGCCGCACGCCACAGGAGACCCGTGTCGACGCGCGTGCCCGAGAGCCGTGCGTCAGGCCTTGTCGTGCCCGCGCTGGTACTCGAGCGCCCGGGCCAGCTTGTAGAAGTCGCTCTCGCGATCGATGAAACGCACGCGCGTCCTCAGCGTCTCGGGATCGATGAGTTCGGCGAAGGGCACGAAGATGAGTTGGAGCTGATCGCGGACGCTGACCATCATCCCAGTGAGGCCCTCCTTCGCGATGGCCCGGAAGGCGCCGACCCCGAGCTGACTCCCGAGGAGGATGTCGAACGCGACGGGCTCGGTGCACCGCGTCTCGTACCCGATCTGCTTGCTGCGGATCTTGATGGGCTCACCGGTCCGCGCCAGATAGACGCGCTCCATCGCCTTCGCGAGGTGCTCGCCTATCTGGACCGTCCCGAGCATCGAATTCCCGTGCATGTCGACCTCTTGGGGCCGCTGGTCGTCCGGGAGCCGCTCCGCGAGTCCCTCGGCGACGCAGATGATGCCGTATTCCCGGCCGTCGGCGATGCGCACCGCCATCAGGTCGACGAGGTCGGAGGCGGCGGCCTCGAAGTCCCATTCGCCGTCGACGTCCTCGACGCTGAGCATCCGCGTCGCCTCTCCGGCGATACCCGCGGCGTACGTGAGCCAGCCGGCCTTGCGGCCCATGAGCTCGAGCACGTACCACGACTTCGTCGACTGCGCGTCCGCGGAGATGTTCCGTATCTCGGTCGCCGCGAAGTTCGCCGCGGACGTGAAGCCGAAAGTCCAATCGATACCGTAGTAGTCGTTGTCGATCGTCTTCGGCAGATGGACGATCTTCACGCGGCGGAGTTCGGGCATGACCTCCTGGATGAGATAGAGGTAGTTGGCGGTCTTGAGCGTGTCGTCTCCGCCGATGGAGACGAGCGCGTCGATCTCGAGCGACTCGAGCCCGCGGAAGACAGCTCGCAGCTTCTCGTTCTTGGCGGAGTCGGTGAGGTCCTCGAGCGAGGAGATGTGCTTTCCGGGATTCGCGCGCGAGGTCCGCAGGATGATCGACTTGCGGTTACGGATGCCCGACACGTCGTTCACGCACAGCCGCACGAAATCGCGCCCCTCGACGAGCGGGCCGCTCTCGCAACACCGCTCGAGGTTCTCGTATCCGTCGAGGAAGCCGATCACCTCGATGTCCGCGTTGAGGAAGGAGAGTGCGGCGGCCGAGATGACCGCGTTCGCGGCGGGTGCCGGACCGCCGGAGAAGAGCATCCCCACTCGCTTGACGACCCGTTCGCTGCCCATCGCCACGCCTCCTCACACACCTTCGTCGACGAAGACCCCTACACGCGAGAGTCTTCCCTGTCGAGTCGCGACCAGGTCATCGGGAAGCCTGCCTGCGAGATCGTCGAGCGCCGAGACGACACTGTCGCGCACCCGCTCGAACGCAAGGCCGGGATCGCGGTGCGCGCCCTCGGCGGGCTCGGGGACGACCTCGTCCGCGATGCCGAGTCCGACGAGGTCGGCGGCCGTGAGGCACAGGCTCGCGGCGGTCTGTGAGGCCTTCGACGAGTCCTTGAACACGATGGAAGCGCAGGCCTCGGGGCTGCTCACCGAGTAGTACGAGTTCTCGAGCATGATGAGACGGTCGCCGAACCCGATGGCGAGCGCGCCCCCGCTCCCGCCCTCGCCGATGCCGACGATCACGACGGGCACGCGCAGAGCGGACAGGGTCGCCAGGTTCTCCGCGATAGCCCACGCCTGCCCGCGCTCCTCTGCCTCGATGCCCGGATGCGCTCCCGGCGTGTCGACGAACGAGACGACGGGCAGACCGAACCGCTCGGCGAGCAGCATCGCGCGCCGAGCCTTGCGGAAGCCCTCCGGCTGCGCGCTGCCGAACCTGCGCTCGATGTTCTCCTTCGTCGTCTTGCCCTTGCGGTGTCCCAGCACGACCACGCGCCGTCCCTCGAGCGAGCCGAGCCCGGCGAACATCGCGGGATCGTCCGAACCCGAGCGGTCTCCGCGCAGCTCGAAGACGTCCGCGAACAGCGCCGCGACGTAATCCTGCGTGTGGGGCCTGTCGGGATGACGGCTGACCTGGACCCGCTCCCAAGGACCGAGGTCGGCGTAGAGCGTCGCGCGAAGCGACTCGACGTCGGCGGCGAGCTCCTCGAGTTCGGTCGCGAGCTCGGGCCGCTCGCTGACGTCGAGCCGACGCAGCTCCTCGAGCTTCGCCTCAAGGTCGTAGAGCGGTCGCTCGAACTCCATCACGAACCGCGTCATGGCGCCACTCCCGCCATGAGGTGGCCGAGGATCGTCGCGACGGTCTTCGGGATCTCCGCCCGCGGGACCACGGCGTCTATGAGACCCTGCGTCTCGAGCATCTCCGCGGTCTGGAAACCCTTGGGCAGCTTCTGCCGGATGGTCTGCTCGATGACCCGAGGACCGGTGAAACCCACATGCGCGCCGGGCTCCGCGAGGATGACATCGGCGAGCGTCGCGAACGACGCCGTGACGCCACCGAAGGTCGGGTCGGTCAGCACCGAGACGTACGGGAGTCCCGCATCGGAGAGCCTTCTCGCGGCGGCGGCGGTCTTCGCCATCTGCATCAGGGAGAGCATGCCCTCCTGCATCCGCGCGCCACCCGACGCGGTCGCGATCACGACCGCGCGGCGCTCGTCGAGCGCGCGGTCGAACACCCTCGCGACCTTCTCTCCGACGACGGAGCCCATCGACGCGGCGATGAAGCGGAAGTCCATCGCGCCGGCGATGACGGGGTGACCCCCGATCGAGCACCGTCCGGATATGAACGCCTCGCGCATCCCCGTGCGCTCCCGCGCGACCGCAAGACTCTCGGTGTACGACTTGGCCGCGGTGAACCCGAGCGGGTCGGACGCGGACATGCCGGCGTCCGTCTCCTCGAAGGTCCCTTCGTCCGCCAGCAGCGCGATGCGCCTCTCGGCCGCGAGCACGCCGTGATGACCGCACTGCGGACAGACCTCGAGGTCCCGCTCGAGGTCGCCCTGGTAGATGATCCGGCTGCACGAGGGGCACTTCTGCCATACGCCGTCGGGCAGCTCGGAACGGTTCGCGACGGCGCCCGCGACGGTATAGCGGCGGTCTTCGCGCGCCTTGAACCAGTCCGCGATCGACACTTAGACCGAGTAGTCCTTCCGGCCCTCGAAGACGGCGAGCGCGTCATCGGCGCTCCAGTCTCCGAGGGTGATCGCCGAGATCGCCTTCGTGAGACGGACGGCCTCGTCGAGCGAACGCTGGTGGATGTTGCGGCCTGTCGCGTTGCCCTCGGCGCCACCGACGTGGATCTGCTCCCAGAGCTGGCTGAGGAACGTCTTCGCGTCGACCGTCGAGCCGCCGGCGCAGACGAGCTTCGTCCCGCGAGGCGAGCCCGCGGCGAGCGCACACTCCTTGAGCAACTCGGCGCTGGTCTTCTCTTCGTTGCCCTTCGGCGGATTGACCTTGACGAAGTCCGCGCCGAGGCAACATGCGACGCCGGCGGCGCCGGCGATCAGATGGGCGTCCTTCTCGTTCGAGACGGCCTTGCCGCGCGGGTACATCCACAGCACGACGACGAGCCCGACCGAATGCGCATCGGCGATGAGCTGTCCGGCCTCGGTCATCATCGACGCCTCGTACTCCGAAGCGAGGTAGATCGTGTACCCGACGCCCACGGCGTTCACGCCGTTGTCGATGAGGTCGAGGACGGTCGAGATGTCGTACAGCTGCGGGCTGTACGGGTCCTCCTGCGACGTCTTCACGAGGTGCGTCTTGCTGTTCATCTTCACGAGGTAGTTGATGTCGGGATAGTCCGCGGCGTAGCGGGCGATGAGCCCCCGCTGCCCGGCGAGCACGCCGCACACCCCCTGCGAGCCGATACGGAAAAGGTGCTCCGGGTCGGCGTCCTCGGGCGAGATGCCTTCACCGAAGAAATCGTCGTTGAGGTGCTCGATCTTCTGGTCGCAGGCGTAGAGCATGAGCCGACCGGTGCCGCGCGTGGCGGCAAGGTAGTTGTCGATGTAGGTCTCCCGTGCGGCCGCCGGGACATCGGCGGGCACTCGGACCTGCTCACGGGTGATGCTGGGCATGGTCCCTCCTCCTTGAAGCGTCGGGCTTCCCCCGCTCGCGCTCCCCGCGGACCGGTCCGCGGGCACTCGCAGCGCACCCACCAGGGTAGGGCAAGTGAGGCCAGCACGCCAGCAGAGGACCGCGCCCGACGCTCAGCGCAACGGTTGTTCCATCCGGACGTGCGGGAGCCCGGTCCTACCGGAAGGAAAGACACCCGGGCGAGCCTTGAAGCCGAGACGCTCGTAGAAGGCGATGGCCGTGACCCTCGCCTCGAGCCAGACGAGCGGGATGGCCCGTCTGCGCGCCAGTCCTACGAGTTCGAGCACGAGCGACGAACCGATCCCCGAACGCTGCCGGGACGGTTCGACGGCCACCTGGCGGATGCGGGCGGAACCGTCAGGCATGGCGATGAGACGAGCATATCCGACGGCCTTGCCGTCCTCGACCGCCACAAGATGCGTCGACGCGGGATCGGCGTCGTCCCGATCGCCGTCGGCAGACACTCCGAAGGGCTCGAGGAGCACCGAGTAGCGCAGAGCGGCGGCTTCGCTAAGGAGGACGTCGCCGGCGCGGACGTAGTGAAGGTCTGGCGTACCGGGCATACGCGTATCGTAGCGCGTCTCGAGCGTTCCGCCGCGTCGAGCCGGTACCGTTCGTCGCGGGCTAGGGATCGTCGCCATGCTCATGGAAGCCCTGGTCATCGACATCTATGCGGGCGAGACGAGCGTCTCGACTCTGCCCGCACCGTTCATCGCCGCGGTGCTGCTCTTCGGTCACGCGGGGATCATCGTCGTCGGCGTAGGAGCCGCCACGGTCGCGATGCTGAAGCATCGCAGCCCGCCGAGCGAGACGATGATCGTGAACTCCGCCGATCATGTGGCGGGCACACGGGTACGACACGACCGCAAGACGGCCGAGGGTTGCTGACTGAAGAGGGATTCACGCGCGCAGGGTGACCCCGAGGACCTCTCGCGCAGCGTCGAGCAGAGCCTTCATCTTCACATCGTCATCGGGCATCGACGGCGTGACAAGGCTGACGAAGAACCCCGCCTTCAGGCTCATCTGTCCCTTGACTTTGAATGCGTCGAGACCGCGTTGGTCGATGACCTTGTCGACCTCGGTCATGAGATCGTAGAGCTTCCCCACTTCACTTAACCGCGTCGGCAACCGCGGCCCTCCCAAGACAGAGGGTACCTTGTCCAGAAAGCGTTGTCACCCCACGAGCGGTTCAGCGACGATAGCCGTTCGTGACGGGCATGCGGCGGTCCTTCCCGAACGCCCCCGGGGTGACCCTGATGCCCATCGGCCCCTGCCTCCGCTTGTACTCGGAGGCGTCGACCATCCGGCACACCCGTTCGACGATGCTCCTATCGTGTCCCGCATCGACGATCTCGTCGACGGACCGGTCCTGCTCGACGTATGCGGCGAGAATGCTGTCGAGGACCGCGTAAGGCGGGAGCGTGTCCTCGTCGACCTGCCCTTCGCGCAACTCCGCGGACGGAGGCTTGGCCAGCGTCGCCTCAGGGATTACCGCCCCCGCAGCGTTGCGCCAGGCCGCCAACTCCTGGACGCGCGTCTTGAAGACGTCCTTGAGCGGCGCGAAACCGCCCACCATGTCGCCGTAGAGCGTCGAGTAGCCGACGGAGAGCTCGGACTTGTTGCCGGTCGCGAGAACGAGCCAGCCGTTCTTGTTCGAGAGCGCCATGAGGAGCGTCCCCCGGACGCGGGCCTGAAGGTTCTCCTCCGTCACATCCGCCGCCCGGCCCCCGAACGCCGGGTCCAGCGTGCCCAAGAGCGCCTGGAACGCCGGCTCGATCGAGAGTTCGGCGGCGTCGATATGAAGCGCCGCCGCGAGCGCGCGGGCGTCGTCCACGCTGCCGGCGGAGGAGTACCGCGACGGCATCAGGACCCCGTGGACGCGCTGTGGACCGAGCGTGTCGACGGCGAGCGTGGCGGTGAGCGCCGAGTCGATGCCGCCGGAGAGACCGACGACCACGTGCCCGAACCCGTTCTTGCGCATGTAGTCGCCGAGTCCGACCTTTAGCGCGGCGTAGACCTCCTCCGGGCCCGCGAGCAGCGGGGCGACGTCTCCCGACGCGCCGAGCTTCCCACGCGGCGAGAAGTCCGCGATGAGCAGGTCCTCCTCGAAAGCACGTGCCCGGGCGACGACCTCTCCCTCGGGAGAGACGACGACCGACCTCCCGTCGAAGACGAGCTCGTCCTGCCCCCCCACCAGGTTGCAGTACGCGAGCCAGACGCCGCAGTCGCGAGCGCGGGCGCGCAACATCTCCTCGCGTTCGAGTCCCTTGCCCGCGTGGAACGGGGAAGCCGAGATGTTGAGCACGAGTCTGACGCCCTGCCGGGCCAGACCTGAGACGATGCCGGGATCCCAGACGTCCTCGCATACCGTCGCCGCGAACATGTCGCCTCCGAGCTCGATGAGGCCGTCGTCGTCGCCCGGCAGGAAGTAGCGTTCCTCGTCGAAGACGCCGTAGTTGGGCAGCCGGCGCTTGCGGTAGACGCGCAGCACCCGTCCGTTGCCGCACAGCGCCGCCGCATTGTAGAGCCCGCGTTCGTCGCGGTCGACGAAGCCCACGAGCGTCGAATGCCTGCAGCCCGATGCGACGCGCTCGAGCGCGTCGAGGCCGTCGTCGACGAAGTGGTTCTTCGCTAGGAGGTCCTCGGGCGGGTAGCCGGTGAGAGCGAGCTCCGGCAGGAGCGTGAATGTCGCCCCCGCGGACTCGGCGCGCCCTATCGCGTCGAGCGCGCGCGCTGCGTTGCCGTCGAGGTCGCCGACGGTCACATCGATCTGGGCGAGGGCTAGTCGCACGGCCGGCATCTCCTGGGGGTCGACGTCCTCCCAAGCGTAGCACCTACTCGGTCACGCCGGCTCCCGCACCGCCGAGGCGAGCTCGGCGACGAACGACCCGAGCGCAGCGGGGTCGGCCTGCAGCCGGACGAGCGCCGAACCGACGACCACCCCGTCGGCGATCCGCGCGAGCGCGGCGGCCTGAGCTGGTGTCGAGACGCCGAATCCGACCGCGACCGGCAGCGTCGTGGCGGCCTTCACGCGTGCGACGAGGGCGTCGATCCCCGAGGGCAACTCCGAGCGCTCCCCGGTCACCCCCGTGGTCGAGACACAGTACACGAATCCCCGCGACGACGACCCCACGAGCGCGAGCCGTTCCGGCGTTGAGGTGGGGGCCGCGAGGAAGACGGTGTCCAGATCCGGCGAGACCGCGAGCCATTCTCCGGCCGAGTCGGGCGGAAGATCGGGGACGATGAATCCTGAGACCCCCGCCTCGAGCGCCTCGTTCGCGAGCCGGGAGAGCCCGAACTTCAGCATCGGGTTGAAGTACGTCATCAGCGCGATGGGCACGCCGGCGACCGCGTCGGGAGAGAGCGCGGTCTCGCGCGCGAGACCGATGGTCTCGGCGAGTCCGAAGCCCCCTTCCGCCGCCCGCGCAGCCTTGGCCGCCTGGGCGATGACCGGGCCGTCCGCCAGCGGGTCGGCATACGGGACTCCGAGTTCCACCACGTCCGCGCCCGCCGAGACGGCGGCCCGCACGGCCAGGAGGGAGGTCGCGCGGTCGGGGTAGCCGGCCATGAGGTAGCAGACGAGGGCGGCGCGGTCCTTCGGGAACCCGCGCCCGAGCCGGCCAGCACGCTCAGCCACCGAGCCCGGCCTCCCGCACGATGTCGATGTCCTTGTCCCCACGGCCCGAGACGTTGACGACGATTCGCGCTTCGGGACCGAGTTCGTCGGCCAGACGAGGCAGGAGGGCCAGCGCGTGCGCGGACTCGATCGCCGGGATGATGCCCTCGGTCCGGCAGAGCAGCTCGAAGGCGTCGAGCGCCTCGCGGTCGGTCACCGGCAGGTATCGGACGAGCCCGGCGTCCTTGAGGCTGCCGTGCTCCGGCCCCACGCCGGGGTAGTCCAGCCCCGCGGAGATCGAATAGGCCTCGAGCGGATCGCCGGCTTCGTCCTGGAGCAGGTACGAGAAGAAGCCGTGCATCACCCCGGGCGTTCCTAGCGTGAGTGAGGCGCCCGTGCGCCCGGTGTCGAGACCGAGACCCGCGGCCTCCGCGCCGAAGAGCAGCGGGCGGCGCGAGGCGGGGACATCCCGGATGAAGGGATGGAACATGCCGATCGCGTTCGACCCTCCCCCGACGCACGCGACGACGGCGTCGGGCATGTCCTCGTCCCTTTCCGCAAGCTGTGCGAGGGTCTCCTCCCCGATCACCGACTGGAAGGCGCGCACGACGCTGGGATACGGATGTGGTCCGACAGCCGAGCCGATCACGTAGTACGTGTCCTCGACGCGCTCCACCCAATGCCGCAGCGCGGCGGTGGTGGCGTCGGCGAGCGTCCCCCCGCCCTCTTCGACGGGCACGACCTCGGCGCCGAGCAGGCGCATGCGGTAGACGTTGAGCGATTGCCGCCGCACGTCCTCGACGCCCATGAAGACGCAGCACTTCTGACCGAGCAGCGCCGCCACGGTGGCCGTCGCCACGCCGTGCTGCCCCGCGCCCGTCTCCGCGATGACCCTGTCCTTGCCCATCCGCTTCGCGAGAAGGCACTGGCCGACGGTGTTGTTGATCTTGTGCGCGCCCGTGTGCGCGAGGTCCTCGCGCTTGAGGAGGACGGCCCCCAGCCCTACCGCGGCGGCGAGGCGCTCGGCACTCCAGAGTGGCGTCGGACGGCCCACGTAGTCGCGCAGGAGCCTGGCGACCTCTGCGCGGAACTCGGGGTCCGCCTGGGCGTCGGCGAAGGCTATCTCGAGTTCGTCGAGCGCCGGGACGACGGTCTCGGGAACGAACCGCCCCCCGTACGCGCCGAAGAAGCCTCTCGCGTCAGGGCCGATCGGTGGGACGCCATGGAGGCCGGTCACGACGCCGCCTCGTCCGCCGCGCGGACCGCCGCCACGAAGGCCCGCAGCTTCTCGCGGTCCTTGTGACGAGGACGCTCCTCGACCCCCGACGAGACGTCGACGCCGAACGGGCGCATCGCGTTCATCGCCGCGCCGACGTTCACGGGTGTCAATCCGCCCGCGATTACGAGAGTGGCCCAACCGGGGACATCCGTGATGCTTTGCCAGGGGAAGGTTATGCCGGTCCCGCCGTCTTTGCCGGTCACGAGTGTGTCGAGTAGTACGGCGGCCACGGAGCCCCGGAAGGGCTCGATGGCCGGAAAAGCGAACCCCGTGCCGACTTTGAACGCCTTGATGACGGAGACTCCCACCTCGCGGCAGTAGCCCGGGTCCTCGTCGCCGTGGAGCTGGACCGCCGAGAGGCGCAACCGGCTCGCGGCATCGCGCACCTCATCGAGAGGCGCGTCGACGAAGACCCCGACGCGTCCCACGAAGGGCGGTACGACCTCGAGGGCGGCCAGCGCCTCATCGATCGAGACGCTGCGCGGGCCGTCGGCGAGGACGACGCCGACGGCGTCGGCACCGGCGGCGACCGCCGCCTGCGCATCGGAGGCGCAGGTCACACCGCAGATCTTCACTCGCGTCCTGTGCTGTCGCATGCGCTCCTCCGGACGGTGACGCGGCGGGCCGCCTGCAGGGGCGGCCCGCCAGTCATCGGTCAGTCCTGGACGTGTGTTCCGGAGGCGAAGTCGTAGTCGACCAGCTTGCCGGAGTTGTACGCCTCGTAGGCGGCCAGGTCGAAGTGCCCGTGACCGGAGAGGTTGAAGAGAACGACCTTGTCCTCGCCCGCCTCCTTGGCGGCGAGCGCCTCGTCGATGGCGACGCGGATGGCGTGGCTCGACTCGGGAGCGGGCAGGATGCCCTCGGCGCGAGCGAACTGCACCGCGGCATCGAAGCACGCGATCTGGTGCACCGCGACGGCCTCGATGTCGCCGGTGTTGTAGAGCATCGACACGAGCGGAGAGTCGCCGTGGTAGCGCAGGCCGCCGGCGTGGATGCCTGCCGGCACGAAGTCGTGGCCGAGCGTGTACATCATCACGATCGGCGCCATGCCGGCCTCGTCGCCGCGGTCGTAGCGGTACTCGCCCGCGGTCAGCGTGGGGCAGGCCTTGGGCTCGACGGCCACGAGGCGCGCCTTGGACTTCCCCTGCAGCTTGCGCTGGTAGTACGGGAACGCGATGCCGGCGAAGTTGGAGCCTCCGCCGATGCAGCCGATGACGACGTCAGGCTCCTCGCCGGCCATCTCCATCTGCTTGATGGCCTCGAGACCGATGATGGTCTGGTGCATGCAGACGTGGTTCATCACCGATCCCAGAGAGTAGTGCACGTCCGGGTTCTTGAACGCCACCTCGCAGGCCTCGGAGATCGCGATGCCGAGCGATCCGGTGGAGTCGGAATCCATCGCGAGCACGTGCTTGCCCGCGTCGGTCAGCGTCGACGGCGATGCGTGCACCTTCGCGCCGTACGTCTCCATGAGGAAGCGGCGGTACGGCTTCTGGTCGTAGGAGACCTTCACCATGAAGACCTCGATGTCGACACCGAAGAGCGCCCCAGCGATGGAGAGCGCGCTGCCCCACTGGCCGGCGCCGGTCTCGGTCGAGATCTTCGAGATGCCCTCCTGCTTGTTGTAGTAGGCCTGCGGGATGGCGGTGTTGGGCTTGTGCGAGCCGGCGGGGCTTACGCCCTCGTACTTGTAGTAGATCTTGACGCCCGCGGGAAGGCCGAGGACCTTCTCCAGCTGCTTGGCCCGGTTGAGCGGCGAGGGCCGGTACGTCTTGAGGACGTCGAGCACGGCGCCGGGGATGTCGATGTAACTCTCCGGGCTGAGCTCCTGCTTGATGATCTCCATCGGGAAGAGCGGGGCCAGATCGTCCGGACCGATCGGCTCGTTCGTCGCCGGATGCAGGTACGGGTCGAGCGGCCGAGGCAGGTCCGGCAGCACGTTGTACCAGGCGGTCGGCATGTCCTTCTCGTCGAGCACGTACTTCGTCTTGCCGCTCATTGTCGATCTCCTTCCTTCGGCACACCTGTCAGTCCCTTGAGGATCGTCTGTGGTGACGGCGAGCGCATGAGCGTCTCGCCGACTAGCACCGCATGGGCTCCCGCACGGGCGAAGTCCTCGACGTCGGAGCGGCCGCGCACACCGCTCTCGGCGACGACCAGGACTCCCGCACGGCGGGCAGAAGCGACCGTCTCCCGCGCGCGAGCGCGGTCGATGGTCAGGTCGTGCAGGTCGCGGGCGTTCACGCCCACGATGGAAGCGCCGGCGTGCAGCGCAGTCTCGAGTTCCTCGACGTCGCGCACCTCGACGAGACACGCGATACCGAGCGTCGCGGCCTCGTCGACGAAAGCGCCGAGACGCTCCCCGAGCACGCTCGCCATCAGCAGGACCGCGTCGGCGCCGTGCGCCCGCGCGAGGTGGAGCATCACGGGGTCGACGACGATGTCCTTGCACAGGACGGGGACGCCGACCGCCTCGGCGACGCCGGAGAGGTCGTCGTACGAGCCGCGGAACGAGTCCGGCTCGGTCAGGACACTCACCGCCGCCGCGCCGCCGCTCTCGTAGAGGAGCGCCTGACGCGCCGCATCACAGTCGAGGGCGATCGGCCCCCTGGAAGGCGATGCCTTCTTGACCTCGGCGATCACCGCGACATCCGCGTGCTCGCGAAGCGCCGCCGCGAAGTCGCGCACCGGTCGGGCATGCGCGGTCATGCGCTCGCACTCGGCGGCCGTGAGCCGACCGAACCCGGCGGCGATGCTCTCTCGCCTGCTCGCGGTCAGCCTGTCGAGGACACCCGCGCTCATCCCGTCACCTCCGCGGTCTGAAGCGCCGCGCGGGCGTCCGCCTCCGCACCTAGCCGGCTGCTCAAGGTGATGAGCCCCTCGAGAGCGGCGAGCGCCGCGCCTGTCTCCAGCGCTTCGCGCGCGCGCACGACACCCTCGGCGAGGTCCGCGACCTTCCCCGCGGCGAGCAGCGCCGCGGCGGCGTTCATCAGCACGACGTCGCGGCGCGGGCCGGTCCCGCCGGAGAGGATCTCGCGGACGATGCCCGCGTTCTCGGAAGCGTCGCCCCCCGCAAGCGCCGACGTGGAGCCGCGGGCGATGCCGACCTCCTCCGGAAGGATCTCGTACGTGTTCACGCGGCCGTCGGCGAAGTCCCCGACGATGGTCGGACCGCTCGCCGAGACCTCGTCCATCCCGGGATGACCGTGGACGACGAGCACGCGGTGTGCCCCGAGGCGGCCAGCGACCTCGGCGATAACCGGGACGAGCGCCGGGTCGTAGACGCCCAGGAGCTGACGCTTCGCGCCGGCGGGGTTCGTGAGCGGTCCGAGCAGGTTGAAGATGGTGCGAATAGCGATCTCGCGGCGCGGCGAGCCGGCGTGGCGCATCGACGCGTGCAAGCCCTGGGCGAAGAGGAATCCGACGCCGACCTCGTCGATGCAGCGCGCCATGTCGGCCGGCGAGAGGTCGACGCGCACACCGAGCGCTTCGAGCACGTCGGCGCTGCCCGACGACGACGAGACCGCGCGGTTGCCGTGCTTGGCGATCGGCACGCCCGCTCCCGCCGCGACGAACGCGGTCGTGGTCGAGATGTTGAAGGTGCGCAGCCCGTCCCCTCCCGTCCCGCACGTGTCCACGCAATCGGCCGCGACCGGCCGAACGGGAGTCGCCCGCGAGCGCATCGCGCGAGCGAAGCCGACGATCTCGTCGACGGTCTCGCCCTTCATCCTGATCGCCGTGATGAGCGAAGCGATCTGCGCGGGAGTCGCCTCCCCGTCCATGACGGCCCCCATCACCTCGGACGCCTGGTCCTCGGTGAGCGACCCGCCCGCGACGACGTGCGCGATAGCTTCCTTGGCGTCGGAGACTCCCTCGGACGCATGGACGGCGGGTGCCGCTTCCGCCAGCGATTCGACCTCCCCGCACATCTCGAGGAAGTTGCGCAGCAGGACCGCGCCCTCGGGGGTGAGGATGCTCTCGGGATGGAACTGGACGCCGAAGATCGGCAGTTCGTGATGGCGCAGCGCCATCACGAGGCCATCGGCGGTGCGCGCGATGACCTCGAGCACGTCGGGGACGCTGCCGGACTCGACGACGAGCGAATGGTAGCGGGTCGCCGTGAACGGCCGGGGCATGCCGGAGAAGAGCCCCGTGCCGTCGTGCAGCACGTCGGCGGTCTTCCCGTGTACCGGCACCGGGGCCCGGACGACGCGGCCGCCGAAGACCTCGGCGACGCATTGGTGGCCGAGACAGACGCCGAGCACCGGGATGCCGGCGGCGGCGCAGGCGGCGATGACCTCTCCGCTGGCGCCGGCGTCCGCGGGCGTCCCCGGGCCGGGAGAGACAACGACGCCGCTGGGCGCCATCGCCGCGACCTGCTCGCCGCTGACCGCGTCGTTGCGCTCGACGCGGATCTCGGCGCCGAGCGCGGCGAGCATCTGCGCGAGGTTATAGGTGAAGGAGTCGTAGTTGTCGACGACGAGTATCACGCCGCCACCTCCGCCGTCATCCCCGCGGCGAGCTCGAGTGCGCGATGGAGAGCCCGCGCCTTGTGCAGCGTCTCCTCGTATTCGCGCTCGGGATCGGAGTCGGCGACGATGCCTGCTCCCGACTGCACGTACGCCCGCCCGCCGGCGAGGACGAACGTCCTGATGGTGATGCACATGTCCATCGCGCCGTCGACGCCCACGTAACCGACCGTGCCCGCGTAAGGCCCACGCGTGGAAGGCTCCAACTCGCGGATGATCTCCATCGCGCGGATCTTCGGAGCACCCGAGACCGTCCCCGCGGGGAACGTCGCCCGCAACGCGTCGAACGCGTCGCGGCCCGGCGCTAGGGTGCCCGTGACGTTGCTCACGATGTGCATGACGTGGCTGTAGCTCTCGACCTCCATGAGCTCGTCGACTCGCACGGTGCCCGGGACGCAGACGCGGCCCAGGTCGTTGCGGCCGAGGTCGACGAGCATGACGTGCTCGGCACGCTCCTTCTCGTCCGCGAGCAGATCGGCGCGCAGGCGGCCGTCCTCGGCGGCGTCCGCTCCGCGGGGCCGCGTGCCCGCGAGCGGGCGCGTGAGCACCGTGGTGCCCTCGACGCGGACGAGCGGCTCGGGGCTGCTCCCGACGAGCGTCACCTCCGGTGTGCGGACGTAGAACATGTACGGGCTGGGGTTGACGGCCCGCAGCACGCGGTAGAGGTCGAGGCCGTCCCCGTCGTAGGGAGCGGAGAAGCGCTGGGAGAGGACGACCTGGAAGACGTCTCCCGCCGCGATGTGTTCCTTGGCGGTGCCCACCGCCGCGAGGAAGTCCTCGCGCGACGTGTGCGCCGTGAGGGGCACGGGTGCGCTTCGGCCGACCTCCCCGAGCGGCGCCGAAGCGCCCGAGGCCGTGAGCCGCGCGAGGACGCCGTCGATGCGGGCGACGGCGGCGTCGTGGTCGGCCGCGGGCTCGTCGCCGGGACGCACGGGAGCGATCACCTGCATCACCCGCCGGACGTGGTCGAAGGCGACGATGGTGTCGGCGAACATGAACGTCGCGTCGGGAAGACCTGTCTCGTCGACGTCGTGGCGCGGGACCTTCTCGAAGCCGGACGCCGCCTCGTAGCCGACGAACCCCACGGCGCCACCGATGAAGGCCGGCAGGCCGGGGAGGAGGGCGA
The DNA here is from genome assembly GCA_041658765.1 of Coriobacteriia bacterium. Classification (NCBI taxonomy): domain Bacteria; kingdom Bacillati; phylum Actinomycetota; class Coriobacteriia; species Coriobacteriia bacterium. Next base: position 110,902 of record JBAZZO010000007.1, read on the forward strand.
CGGAACCCGCCCGCAGACGCTGCGCGACGACGCTCAACGGGTCGGGAGCGGGGACGTCGCTGTGGCGGCGGCCGGTGCTCACCCGGGCGACGCCCGAGCGGGCGGTGATGGTCTCGCCGGCGCCGATCCCGAGGAACGAGTAGCGTCCGAGCCTCTCTCCACCGACGACACTCTCGAGGAGGAACGCGTGCTCGGCGCCGTCGGCCAGCGCCAGGAACGCCGAGATCGGCGTCGCGAGGTCGGCGTAGACCTCACGCGCGACCGGCACGACGTCGTGCTCGGCGGCGAGTCTCACGAACTCGTCCTTGCCCGGCAACAGCATCCCGTCCTCCTTTCCGGCCGGGAGACTGGCTCCCGGGAATAGAAAAACCCCTCATCCCCAAGGGACGAGAGGTCATCTCGCGGTGCCACCCTTGTTGACCCGCCGAAGATGGCGGGCCCACTCGTTTCCTGCGGTGCCGGAGCGGGTGCTCCGATACCCGGCCCCTTCTATCGGTGGGGGTCCGCCGGGACTAATAGGCTTGTTCGCCGTTGCCCCGGTGCCTCGAGGGTCCATTCCCGCCGATCGCTCACGCCGGTTTCCACCTGCCACCGGCTCTCTATGCTTCGCGACCGGGGTACTCCTCCCCGTCACAGGCGTGCTATTCGGTTGCCGCGCATGCTAGCACCCGTCGCGACGGTGTGCAACCTACTCCGGCGCGGGGCCCGACTCCTCGGGGTGGCGCCGCTTGTAGAGGACGAGCGAGTAGACGTATGTGGTCACGAGCATGATCCCAAGCGGCACGAGCATCGCGAACAGGTTCGCCGGGGCCGGCAGGAACGTGCCGGCGATCGAACACAGCCCCGCGCCGACGAAGAGCCACCCGCCGAGGCGGTTCGTCTTGCGCCAGACGACCTCGTCGGAGAGCGTCCACGCGAGACGCACCCCGAACGTCCAGTTCTGCTTCACGGTCGTCATGTAGTTGCCTATCACCACGAACATCACGCCGACGGCGATCATGACCACCCGGTCGACCGCGAACGAGTGGTCGAACGCGGCCGCAAGTGTCGACGCGAAGACCACCGCCTCGACCCCTATGACGAGGTCTATGACGATCCCGTACGCCTTGCCCGAGGCCAGCAGGTTGCGCTGCTTCGGATCGAGGTACGGGGCGACCAGGAGCAGCACGTAGAGACCGAGCGCGAGCAGCGGCATGGCGAAGACGCTGCCGAACGATTTGTCCGCCCAGGCGTCGATCGCCCCGCTCGGCCCCCAGTGCGTCGGGATGCGGTTCGGAAGCCGGTCCCAAGCCAGGGCGCCGGTCGCGAACATCAGGGTGATGAAGAGCAGCGGCAGCTTCGGTGCGTCCTTGAATCTCACTTCTCGTCCCTTTCTCCGAACAACTCGAGCAACGTCGCGAGGACCTCCTGGAAGACGGTCGTGTCGAGCGAGTAGACCAGCTCCTGGCCTCGCCGCTCGGCGTTGACCAGACCCGATGCCTTCAGGGTGGACAGGTGGTGCGATATCGAGGGCTTGCTGATGGTGAAGCGGCTCGCGATGGCTCCCGCGGTCATGTCCTCCTCACGGAGCATCTTGAGGATCTGACGGCGGGTGTCGTCGGAGAGCGCCTTGAAGACCTCCGACATGCGCCACCTCCATCCGCGAGTGATTAGACGTTTAGCCAACCGTCTAAATGATAGCCGGAGAGCCCAGCGCGTCAAGAGGCGACGCTACCCGTGCGACTTCACCGTCGCAGCGACGATGCGGACCCTGATCACGACCGTCGCGGCGGCGTCCTCGGAAGTGACGTCGTCGCTGCCCGAGTAGCGCTTCGCCAGCGCGCGAAGCGCGAGGAGCCTCTCGTCCTCGTCCTCGACGACGGCCGCCTCCCCTTCTCCGATCACACTGCGATAGCGCATCCCCCACTTGCAGGGCTTCGGACCTTCGATCGGCTCGGCCTCGATCGTCGCCTCGAACCCGACGCGGGGATCGGCGCGAAGCAGGTCGAGCTTGCGACCCGCATCCGAGCAGTGCACGTAGATCGCGTCGCCGACCCTGGCCAGGCACAACGGCACGACGTAGGGAGCGCCGCCCGTGTTCAGCGCGAGGCGCAACACCGGCGCGGCGTCGAGGACCGCGTCTATCGCCGTGTCGAGGGTCACTCGACGGTCACGTAGCTGAACGCCGAGCGCCAGACCGCGTCGGCCGCGTCGCGGTGAATGGCCTGCACGCGCCAACGACCGCGCAGGCCTGGGTTCCGCAGCTAACTCCCGCGAATAGTCCGCGTTTGATGGGTCTAAGCTGCGAAGACGAGCGATCATGCGCAGAAACGGCGTGTATCTAGGCGTCCGTATTCCCGCTGGTCAGAAGCTTG